>CAZKMY010000024.1:0-13316 GCA_964554085.1 uncultured Pseudomonadales bacterium | reverse complement strand
TTTTGCAGTGCTCACGCCCTTCAGCTTCGACAGGCTCAGCTTCGGATGATTGCGCGCTGAAAATGACTGACTGCACGCTTTGTTAATATGATAGAGTTTTTAGTATGAGATTACCGAGAGCAGTTACGAATTTGGTGGAGCAACTGGAGAAGTTGCCTGGTATTGGCCCGCGATCAGCACAGCGATTGGCGTTTTATTTGTTGCATAATCCGCAAACAGAATTAGACCGATATGCAGCGTCTTTTGCAGACTTAAAGCGAAATACCAAGGTGTGCTCAGTGTGTAAAAACATTGGGGAAACTGATCCGTGCGAGATTTGTGATAATGTGGGGCGGGATATAACCAAGATTTGTGTGGTGGAAGAACCGATGGATGTGTTGGCAATTGAGCGTTCGGGTGGGTATGACGGACTTTATCACGTGTTACATGGAGTGATTCAACCATTACATAATATAGGACCAGATCAGTTGTACATACGTGACTTGATCACCAGATTAAAAGGTGGTAAAATCTCGGAAATTATTATGGCGACCAATCCTACCATGGAAGGTGAGGCTACTGCCATGTATATTGTGCGGCTGATTGAGGATGAACATCTGAAAGAAGGCCTCACGATAACACGAATTGGCAGAGGTTTACCAGTTGGTGGTGATTTGGAGTATGCCGATGAGGTAACGCTCTCGAGAGCGCTTGAGGGAAGAAGACAAGTTTAACGCCTGTTTTTTTCACAAATATGCCGCATTGTGAAACTGACACTTATCAGCGGGTACCTTTACCCGAAGTACATAGATCTCCGATAAGAGATACTAGTCGTCATGCTATTGGCATGGAAAAAGATCCGACTTTGTCAGAGATAAGAAATGTGTATGACAATATCTCGAGAAGTTTTTTACGTGAACGAAAGAATCCTAATGGTCTGTTTAATAGATTTATATGGCCAGTATTCTCAAATCAGATAGGTGATGTTAAAGATCAAAACGTATTGGATATAGGTTGTGGGCCAGGAGTGGTCGCTGACAAGTTGGCTGTGAAAGGGGCGCATGTTATCGGAATAGATATTAGCGCTCCCATGTTGCGGACGGCTTATGAGAATTATGGCGAACATGCTCATTTTATGGAAGCAAATGTTGAACATCTTCCGTTTGCAGATGAAACGGTTGATAAAGTAATCAGTTCATATGTGTTAAATCATTTAGGCCCCACACAGTTAAAGAGAGCTTTTCTTGAAGTTCACCGGGTATTAAAAGAAGGTGGAAGATTTATTTTGTTAGAGCCACATCCTGATCGAAATCAAATGTATTATGAAAATTCGGGGAAAATGGGACTTTTTCCTGAAGGGTGGTATGGCGAGGTGTATCCCGAAACAAACGGGGTTCCCGTGCCTTGTTATTACCGAAAAATAGAAACATGGATAACAACTATCAAACGCTCTCCTTTTTACTCCAATGTGTCTTCCTTCAAAGAAGATCCTTATTTTTTTGTTCCAACTTCAGAGAATACTTGGGTTCCAGGTATTTCAAGAGATGTGACTGAACATTATCGAACCAATCGGGTATTAATTGCTAATCTGGTAAAATAAACATATGAAAGCATATTTTGTTGGTTCAATTAAGGGTAGAGATACATATTTTTCGAAATACAAACGAATCGTAGATTGTATGAAAAAACGGTCGATTTTGGTGTATGAAGATACATTGCGTCCGTCTGAAAAAGAAGTGTATTCTTTGACTGATCAAGAGAAGGTTGATTATTTTAAACAAGTGCAGCGTTGGATTAATTTTTCTGATTTTATAGTCGCTGAGGTATCTCATCCTTCAATTGGTGTTGGATTTGAGATTGCGATGGCAGTTGGAAAAGAGAAGCCAGTTATTATTTTGTCAACAAATGACGACACGCCTCATTTTGTGGAAGGAATACAGTCCGATAAAATTGTAGTAGCAAAGTACACAGATGAGGATTTAGAAGAAGTGGTTGATAATTGTCTAGATGTAGCGAATGATAACACTGATACAAGATTTAATTTTTTCATATCTCCAAAGATAGGAGATTATTTAAATTGGATTTCTAAAAAACGGAGATTGCCGAGGGCAGTGTATTTGCGGAAATTGATTGAAGAAGACATGAAGAAGAATAAGGACTTTGAAGAGTAAACTTCATGAATGTCCAGGAATCTGTTGTAGGTATATTGCAAAGAGAAAATATTCATTTTGAAGTATTCCATCATGAGCCGGTGTATACCATGGAGCAGGCAGCATTGGTAAGTGGGCATAAGCCAGAAGAGGGAATTAAAACTTTATTGATTCGAACGTACAAAACGAAGTCTGCATATGATTTTGCACTTGTGGTATGGAGAGGTGATCGACAAGTGAACTGGAGCAGAGTATCTGATGGGCTGAGAATTAAGAAAGTGAGCATGGCGAGCGAGGAAGAAGTCGAGCAAATTCTGGGTATAAAAATTGGCGCCTTAACCCCTTTTGGTTACATACAAAAACTGCCTGTCATTTTTGACAAGGCAATTCTTGAGAATATAACCGCATACATTAATCCTGGTCGTCATGATGAGACGTTGCAGTTGGCTTCGGGTGATTTATTTACAGCGATTCATTCTTGGCTTGGACATGATGGGACGATAGTTATGATGACCTCATCAGACTAGCAGTTTTCATGGCAAGCGAATATATTTCAATAAATCCAGCACTCGCATTTTGATTAAATTTCCCGTTTTTGTTGAACGTAGCTAAGTCTTGATCAAACAATGAGTAGGGAGATTTTGCAGCAACCACAATTGCTTGTCCTTTATACAGTTTAATTGTGACTATGCCGGAAACTTTTTCGCTCATTGAGTCAATAAACGCGTTTAGATAGTTCATGCATGGCTCATGCCATTTTGCGTTGTAACAAAGGTACGCCCATTTTGCATCAATAAACTCTTTGAGTTCATTTGAAGTTTGGGTGGAAACAAGTTTCTCTAGATTGTAATGTGCTTTTATGAGGACTTCTGCAGCAGGGGATTCATATACCCCCCTCACTTTAAGTCCCACAAGCCGATCTTCAATAAGCGTTGTGATACCGACACCGTGTTTTCCCGCTATTCCATTTAATGAATGTATTAATTCCCATAGTGGCATAGAAATATCATTAAACTTGATTGGTACTCCCGATTTAAATTCGATCGTAATTATCTCGGGATTATCTGGTGCCAGTTCAGGTGTGGAAGCGACTTGCAAAATTTTTTCATAGTTGGGAATTAGTTTTGGATCTTCTATCTCTCCACCTTCTCCAGTAACACCCCACATATTGTCATCCCAAGAGTAGGGGAGGTTTTGACTGGTTTGCTTCGTAGGAATTTTATGTTTTGCAGCATAGGCTAGTTCTTCATCTCGTCCCATTGCCCATTCCCGAACAGGAGCAATGATCTTCATATGAGGATCTTCACATAGAATTGATGATTCAATTCTGACTTGGTCATTTCCTTTCCCGGTTGCACCGTGGGCGATAACGGTAGCACCTGTCTTATGAGCGATCTCGACCGCTTTTTTGGCAATAAGTGGTCGTCCAAGTGGGGTGGATAAATGGTAACCTCCTTGGTAGTCTGCGTTCGCTTTGATTGCCTTGGATAAATAAAGATTAGCGAATTCTTCTTTACAGTCGATTACATATGCTTCGATAGCGCCAAGATTCAATGCTTTTTGCTTGATGGTTTCCAAGTCATCAGCTTGTTGACCTAGATCGATAGTTAGGGCAATGACTTGAGCTTGGTATTCTTCTTGGATCCACTTCAACATACAGGAGGTGTCTAGACCTCCAGAATATAAAAGAACTACTTTATTAATTTCCTCTCCTTGTTTGATTTCATGAGAAGCGATTTTTTTGTACTGATTGTTAGTCATACTTTTCCTTTATTTAAGATACTAATTTTGCCATTGCGGCGGAAAATAATTGTTGTTGATGTTGCCATTTGGATACATTTTTATTCAAGCAACTACGCATTTCGTTGAGTCCTAGGTTTCCGGGTGACCCAAGATGGGTCATCTTCTTGATTATTTCTTGAGGATCATATGTTGGTATTTGATCTAGATGATTGCCGACCTCCTTGTATGCTTGCCTAAATGGAACATTGTTTTTTAACGTAATTTGATATGTATGATGAGCGGCAAACATTTCAGTTCCAATGGCTTTTTTCATACCTGCTGTATTTGGGGAGAGGTGAGTTAGAGTAAGTTCGGCAATGTTCAGAGCGCTAATAGTCTGATTCAAACTTTGCATGAGAGGAGGTTTAATTTCCTGAAGATCCCGATTATAGCCGGACGGTAATCCACTTACGATTGTAGAGATGAGTAGTTCGTTGGTGATAACTTTTTTTGTTTTTGCCCGTAGCAATTCCATGATGTCAACATTTCTTTTTTGAGGCATGATACTGCTCCCCGTTGTGAGTGCTTCCGGTAATGAAAAGAGGCTGTATTCGGTGGTGGTGAACAATAAAACATCTTGCGCGAATCGGCTTAGTGTTTGCATAAGCTGTACTAATGCATGAACAACTGCAGCCTCGATTTTTCCTCTTGAGTTTTGGCAATACAAACAATTATTTTGAACTTTGGCAAAACTTAATAAGTTGGTAGTAAATTTTCGATCAAGGGGAAGACTTACACCAAAACTGGCTCCTGACCCAAGCGGATTTTGGTCGTTGAGTTCATATGCCGCTTTGAGGAGTGTGCAATCATCCATGAGACTTTCTGCGAACTGACTTGACCACAAACCTACCGAAGAAACCATAGCTGGTTGCATATGTGTGTATCCCGGCATAACTACAAACTGATGTTGTTTGGCGTAGAGAACAAATTGTTGTGCAAGGGTCAATGTTTTTAGAATTACATTGAGAAGGTGATCTTTTGTGTACAATCGTAAATCGACTAAAACTTGGTCGTTTCTTGATCTGCCTAGGTGAATTTTTCCGCCAGCATTGGGGCATGAGAGACTTAATTCATTTTCTATTCTTGTATGAACATCCTCATCCTCGATGGTTAAGTGCAATTGGTTATGTTGATATTTACTGTAAAGTTTTTGCAATTCCTTAGTGAGACAGAGGAGATCTTCTTCTGGTAATAAGCCAACTTTATGTAACATGATTATGTGTGCTAGGCTACCGAGAATATCGTAGGGGATAAGGTATTGATCAAACACAATGTCATCTGCCGCTGTGAATGATTCGACAAGTTCGTTTGTCATGCTCATTTTTTGCCAAAGTTTTTTTTGTTGCATAGTGGTTAGTTTCCTTAGGGTTATATGAACGAAAAAACCGCCCATGTAACCTTATAAATTTATATAAAGTTACACAGACGGTTGTTTGCCGTGGTACCACTGTGTTTCCATAAAGCTACAAAAAATCCACCTTTTTGGGGGTGGAACAACAGGTAAGTAGCTTCACGCTCATTATCTGCGCTCCGTTGCCGACACGCATTGTCTTATTTTACGGTGGACTTCCGTCGTGGTTACTCCTTAGTTAGGATTTCTCGCACGCAGCTTGTCTATTGCGATAGACTCAGACGCTTTTTATTAACTTGTATGCATTATACACGATGTGTTGTTGATGTATAATGGCGTTAGTTAACAAAGCATTTGAGGCAGGCTTTCCACTTGCCAAAGCTGACCGGGGTAGAAAACCGGTACGGGTAAGCCCGTGATAGCAGGAATAAGTAGATTAAGGTTGGCACCTTCCCTATAGTGGGGAACCTTATATATTAATAAGGATGATGGGTGCTTTTTTTTGTATACATTGATATATGAAAATAGCATACGATCCTTCCGTAGTCCGCCCCGGGCGGACGTAGGAGGATGTACCCATAGGGAGGTAAGACATATGTTGGATCTTCAATTCATTCGGGATAATCCCGATTTAGTAAAAGCGGCAGCGCAGAACAAAAACTTAAATCCAGCCGTGGTGGATGAAGTGTTGCGATTGGATCAAGAACATCGCAAATTGATGGTGGTGAGTCAGGAAATCAGAGCAAAGCGAAATAAACTGAATGATGAACTAAAACAACAACGGACCCCTGAGTTAATCGAACAGTCGAGACAGCTGAAACAAGATTTAGATAATGTGGAACCACAACTTAAGCAGGTGGAAGAAAATCTGGATGCATTGTTGTATCAAGTGCCCAATGTGACATTGCCAGAGGTGCCGGTGGGTAAAGATGCCACGGGAAATGTGATGGTGCGAGAATGGGGGACGAAACCCGCTTTTGATTTTGAGGCAAAAGAACATTTTGAATTGGGCTTGGGCTTGGATATTTTGGATCTGGATAGAGGTTCAAAGGTGGCAGGATTCCGAGGATATTTTTTGAAAAATCAGGCAGTCATGTTGCAATTTGGACTGATGCGATTTGCAGTGGACCGATTGGTGGCCAAAGGGTTTATTCCCATGATTCCACCTGTGGTGGACCGACGAGAGGCGTTTGTTAACACGGGTCATTTTCCGTGGGGTGAGGCCGAGACCTATGCTTTGAATTCTGATGATCCTGAAAACAGTCGACCAGATACCTATTTGGCAGGGACTGCGGAAATTCCGCTGGTTTCCTATCATGCAGGTGAAGTACTAAATGAAAAAGATTTGCCCCTTATGTATGCGGGTTTTTCGCCGTGTTTTCGGCGGGAAGTGGGCAGCTATGGCAAAGATACTCGGGGGATTTACCGAGTACATGAATTCATGAAAATTGAGCAGGTGATTTTGTGTGTCAGCGATATTGAAGAATCAAAACGGATGCATGAGTTTTTACTCGAAAACGCTGAGGAATTGTTGCAGGAATTAGAAATGCCGTACCGGGTCATGCTTATGTGTACGGGGGATATGGGTGAGCCACAGATGAAAAAATACGACATTGAGACGTGGATGTCGGGTAGGCATGAATATGGAGAAACCATGTCTAACTCCATTATGGGCGATTTCCAATCCCGTCGGGCCAACATTAAATATCGGGCTAAAGATGGAACGACAAAGTTTGTTCATATGTTGAATAACACTGCGCTTGCTTCACCTCGGATTTTGGTGGCTCTGTGGGAGAATTACCAGCAGGCGGATGGATCGATCAAAATTCCGAAAGCCTTAATTCCCTACGTTGGCTTTGATCGAATTGAAAAGAAACCGCAGTAATTATTTATAGATTTCGTGGGTACCGATGGAGATAAACCAAACATCTCCATTGTTAAGCGTTTCAAAAACTATTCGATATGAATAGTTTACTGAGAAGGAACTCATGCCGTCCATTTTTCCGATCAATGGATGGGTTTTTAGTCTTGGATCAGATTGGTTTTTTCGGAAAATCACTTCCTTCTTTTCGGCGAGCGATTGAATACTCTTTGGAATTTTTCGGTACTGCTTCTTAAAAAGAGGAGAATAATATACGTTCATCTACTTATCGTAGATCTTTAAGTGATCGAAGTAAAATCCCTTTGCCTTCAACCATTTCTTGATGAGCCTTTTTGATCTCAGCAACTTCTTTATTCTCTCGCCATTCTCTGATGAGCGTACGGAAAAATTCACTTTTTGAAGCGTACATGCCTTCTTTGATAGCATCTTCGACTTCATCAAGCATTGATTGGGGGAGGGATATATTTACTATTGATCGCATATGTAACACATTGTATTACAGTAATTTCAATACGTCAATATATCGGCTTTTTTGTGATAGCATGGATCATATGGCAAATCAAATGAGAGTGAATCCTATTGGGCAAATTGCTGACAGTGTGGTGGAGCAGCTCAAATCAACGGGGTCACAAGCTGCGCAACAAGTGGCATCAGAACCAGCGAAAATTTTGGAACAAATCTTGGGCGGTAATAATGACCCAGCCGCCTCCGCTCATGCTATGGCGGCCGAAGCGGGCGAGACCCAAGTAGAACAGGGAGTGAGTCAAGCTTCAACCCAAGCCGCTCAACAGGCAAGTAACGAGCAACTGATAAAGAAACAACAGGAAGAACGGAAGACAGCTGAAGCGTTGTATAAGCTTCATCAGCAACGATTGCAGGAAGAAGTGGCATATCACTCACAACGAAAACAAGAAGAAAAACAGGAAGAGATGATTGAAGAACAAAAAGAAGAACAGAAAAAGATTGAGATTGTGCAGTTAAAACGTCAAAAAGATGATGAGGTGTGGAAACAGCAAATCAAGGCTGTGCAAGGTTCTCACGAGGGCCAGCAGGGGAAGATGTAATTTATTATGATTTATTTTTTTGGTTACGGTCTTTTGAAAAGAAATATACAATTGCCCACATGGTCATTGCATCATTGAAGTAACTATCATAGCCGTAAACAAGAAATTGTTCCCGCGACTCTTCTTTTTTAGAGGATGATAAAGAAAGAATAATGTCATTGTTTTCTCGCCATAATTGTTTTATGAGTTTCTCGTGTTCGATGAGGGTTTCTTCTGATAGGAAGTAGTCTTCTAAATAACAACGATATTCATTTGTATTGTGAAAATAGGGTGGATCTAACATCGTGGCGAGGCTCAATATTGTCTCGTTGCGATAATTTGGTGCTGGCCAGTCTGTGGTTGATCGTTGTGCAGAATGCACGCCGAATACATCATCTGAAACAGTTACGTCGTCAGGAAAAATAAGGACTAATCCTTCTCTATATCGTTTTTGTTCAGCTGTCACGTTTGTATAATCCTTATAACTCTTAATTTCATCACTTTGATAGATTACAATATGGTGGGAAGAAGCTAATTTATGAAATTATACAACTCCTTATCAAGGAAGATTGAAAAATTTGTCCCCATCCATGACAAGAAGGTGGGGATGTATACCTGTGGACCGACAGTGTATTGGTCAACGCACATTGGGCACATGAGCAAATACGTAGGTGATGATGTGTTGCGACGGACTTTGACGTATTTTGGCTATGATGTCAAACATGTGATGAATATTACTGATGTGGGTCATCTAACTTCGGATGCAGATGAGGGTGAAGACAAAATGGAAAAAGGAGCTCTGCGTGAAGGGGTAACGGTGTGGGATATTGCCAAGAAGTATGAAGCTGAATTTTTTGACACGATGCGGCCTTTGAATGTCCTGTATCCCGATGTGGTGGCTCGGGCAACCGAACATATTGGTGATCAAATTGATCTCATCAAACGTCTTGAAGCGAAGGGGTTTGTGTACGAGACAAAATCAGCAGTGTATTTTGATGTGCAAAAATTCCCTACTTATGGGGAATTGTCAGGCCAAAAACTGGATGATAAGAAAGTGGGAGCGCGGGATGACGTGATTGTGGATCCTGATAAAAAGAATCCCTATGATTTTGTGTTGTGGTTTAAGAATGTAGGACGGTTTGAACACCATATTATGCATTGGGATTCTCCATGGGGGGTTGGTTTTCCTGGCTGGCATATCGAATGTTCGGCGATGAGTATGAAATATTTAGGAGAACAATTAGATATTCATACCGGTGGTATTGATCACATCGGCGTGCATCATCCCGCTGAGACTGCCCAATCAGAGGCCGCTACAGGTAAACAATTTGTAAAATATTGGGTTCATCGGGTGTTTATTATGGTTGATGGTAAGAAGATGAGTAAGAGTTTGGGGAATTTTTATACCCTAGCAGATGTTTTGAACAAAGGTATCGATCCGTTAGCACTTCGCTATTTATTCTTGTCTGGTCATTATCGAGCAGCACAAAATTTCACTTGGGAATCGTTACAAGCCGCACAAGTTGCGTTGATGAATTTGCGCGACGTAGTGTGGCGGAGTAAGCAGGAAACAGAGCGGATGGTATTGTCGGCAGAAAAACAAACACACATTGATCACCTTCGAGATCAGTTTGATACGGCGCTTGCAGATGATTTGAACACTCCGGCGGCACTGGCGGTAGTGTGGGAGGTGGCGAAGAGTAATTTGCCGGGAATAGATAAAGCAGATTTGTTGATTCATTTTGATCAGGTGTTGGGTTTGGGTTTAGCTGATTGGCAACCAGAAACGGTGGAAATTCCCGAGGCGGTGACGCAATTGGTGGCAGATCGGGAACAAGCTCGAAAAGACCGTGATTTTGCCAAAGCAGACGCACTTCGCCAACAGATCTCTCAGGCTGGATTTGAGGTGCAGGATAGTGCTGCGGGGCAGGTGTTGAAGCGGGTGAGATAATACAAGAAACAAGAAGGAGAAATATATGGCAGATAATAAAGGGGTAAATCCGTTATTTGTGGGTTTAGGTGTGATTGCGGGAGCAGCAGGGGCATTGTTTTTCTCTAAAAAGGAAAATCGCTCGAAAACCATGAAAGCGATTCGAAAGGCAACCAAGTCTAAGCAGGGATGGATGGACCACGCGAAGCAATTTGTGGAGACAGCTTCAAAGGATTTGGAAGCGTTTTCAAATCAAGACACCACCTTGGATAAACCACTTAAAAAGCGTCCGGCGAAGAAAAAATAATAAATTTCATGCAGTCATTTCATTGGTCAGATAAAAAACCACTGTACTGTTTGGCCCCGATGGAGGGGGCGACTGATGCGGCATTTCGCCAAGTAGTGGCTCATTGCGGCAAGCCGGATGTTATGTTTACGGAATTTGTGAATGTGGATGGATTGGTGTCCCGAGGACGACCGCAGGTAGAACAGGCATTGATGTGGGATCTAGCAGAGCAACCATTAATTGCCCAGATTTGGGGATTAAACCCGGACCATTTTTTTGAAGCTGCACAAGAAATGGTAGAGCGGGGGTTTGCGGGGGTAGATATCAATATGGGTTGCCCGGATAAAGCCGTGATCAAAAAAGGGGCAGGCGGGGCCCTCATCCAAAATAGACCATTGGTAAAAGAGATCATTCGGGCAGTGAAAGATGGAGTGAATGGGAAAATTCCTGTGTCGGTAAAGATTCGGATTGGGTTTAAAGAAATCGTGACTGAGGAGTGGGCGCGGTTTGTGTTGGAACAGGGGATTGATGCACTTACGGTTCATGGTCGGACGGTAGCAGAATTATCGCGGGTTCCCTGCCATTGGGATGAAATTCAAAAAGTCGTTAAGTTGCGGGATGAAATGAATTTGTCAACCGCTATTATTGGTAACGGAGATGTGAACTCTCTTGCAGACGCAGATGAAAAAATCCAAACATACGGAGTAGACGGGATAATGGTGGGGAGGGGGATATTTCATAATCCGTGGCTGTTTCAGGGTATGGGCAATGGGGGACAGGAAATAGAAAAGACAAAGGAAGAGCGGATTGAGTTGTTGAAGTTTCATTTGGACACGTATGAGCGGTTGTATGGCCAGACCAAGCGACCGTTTGCTCCCCTAAAAAAGTATTTTAAGATTTATATTCAAAATTTTCCTGGTGCATCAGAATTCCGTGAACAGTTAATGATGTGTAAGGATATTGATTCGGTTCGGCAGATGATTGCACAATAAGGGAATGTAAGATATACTATCGGCCTAATATGGAACAATTATCCGTAGAACCTGAGCCTTCACAGCCTCTGCCCCAAAGGGGTAAACCTGCATTGGGCTCCAAACGTCAGCAACGTTATGATTCAAACCTTGTTACAAGCATTAGGGTTTTTTGCGGTTGGCTTTGTCGAGATGTTTTTGGCCACCCAAAGAACGTATTGGATTTCAAAAGGCCGATCACGCGCTGCGGCCCTCTTAGTGTTTTTTGAGAATTTCATTTCGTTTTACATCATTTATCAAGTGGTGAATAATTTTGATAAGAATTTATGGTTAATTGTGGTGTATGCATTGGGGAATGCGTTGGGAACGTTTATTAACTTGGAAAAAGTGCCGTTTTAATCTGCTGCCTTCTCTCTGCTAAGATGGGGTAATGGAAGTATTGTTCTCGCTTATGATTGTAGTGGTATGGCCTTTGGTGGGGTTATTGTTGGGTTGGTGGGGGAGCTTTCTCTTTTTGCCTGAATCATTTATTCCTATGGCTGCGGTAGTGGGATTGGTGGTGGGAATGCTGTATGGGGTGAGCCAATGGCGATCTATCAAGCGGTCACTCTATATGATGTCGTGGTTGCCATTGCTGGGAGTACTTTTATTTTACGCTTTGGGGATGTTTGGTTTTTTCATGGGAGTTCCCGTTTTTCATGTACTGTTGGCAATTCCGGCGGGGTTGTATTGGGGATCGCGGATGAATGTGCGGCAATTTGCTCCTTCAGAAATGAAAAAACAGCGACGACGACTTGAGTGGGTTTTGGGTGGTATGGCGTTAGCGGTAGGGATGGTGTCAGGGTTGATTGCTTGGCTTGATCCATATACGTTGGCAAATTTGCGCGGCATGCTGCAACTGCAGCTGACCCGGTTATTTTTATTGCTTACGATTGTGATTGGTGGTTGTTTTATGGTGGTGGCGACAATGGTATTGACGCGGGTGGCGTTTTGGTGGGGGACGAAACGGAAAATGGGGAAGGAGTAATAGCAATATGTGGTGGTTTAAGCGACCTGTGTTGGTGTTTGATTTTGATGGCACGATGGTAGATTCACTTGATTCGGTGGTGCGGCAAGTGAATACCGTAGTACACCGGTTGGGAAAAAAACCATTGGCTGAACCAACAGTTGAGCGTGCGTTAACAAGTGGGGCAAATTCATCATTGCGAACGTGGCCATTGGTCCGTTTTGTGAGTGGAGTTGTGTCAAAATTGATAGAAGCAGATCAGCGCCAGCATATGAGCGAAATGGAACCGGTGCCGGGATTGTTTGCTGTGTTGCAGCGGTTGCATGACAGGGGTTACAAAATGGGAATTGTGACATCAAATAATATCAAGACCGTAAAACGCTATTTGGCTGACCAGCAGGTGAGTGATTTGTTTTCATTTATCTACGCTGGTGCGGGGCTGTACGGAAAAGATCGGTTGATGAAAACCATGATGGCAGAACAGCATTTAAAACCGAAACACATCATCTATATTGGTGATGAGCCCCGGGATATTTTGACGGCTCAAGCGGTGGGGGTGAAATCGATGGCAGTGACGTGGGGTTTTCAGCCGCGCCAGGCTTTGGAACGTGTTAAACCAAACTGGATTGTTGGGAATCCAAAAGATTTTTTATTGATAATTCAGAAAATTGTATGGTAGAGATTGTGTGGGATATAAAGAAAACGGCAAGAAAAAAAGCGTACATGTTAATGTACAGCATCTTCCTGGCAACTTGCCTCTTTTATATCCCACACAAAAGCGTTTAGGCCGTTTAGTGCACCATAAAAAGTGCGATGGCTTATTTTCGCTTAAAGAGATGACCCTTCTATTCGTTTGTACCTATAGTTTCGATGGCAGCTCCTTGTTCAAGGGGATGTGTTCGAATGAACGAATAGGCGATCTGTTGCTGGGAAATA
>CAZKMY010000023.1:0-13338 GCA_964554085.1 uncultured Pseudomonadales bacterium | reverse complement strand
AGCGACATGTCCGGTGGACACCGGACCGCTCTACCACCAAAACTACGGCCACCATATATTTCAATCTGTTAAATACAGTACTTCGTAGTAAGTAAAGTAGCGACATGTCCGGTGGACACCGGACCGCTCTACCACCAAAACTACGGCCACCATATATTTCAATCTGTTAAATACAGTACTTCGTAGTAAGTAAAGTAGCGACATGTCCGGTGGACACCGGACCGCTCTACCACCAAAACTACGGCCACCATGGTTAACGAATCGTATTATATCCTATGTTGCGAAAAAGTGCTCTCGGAGTGATTCGAACACTCGGCCTACCGCTTAGAAGGCGGTCGCTCTATCCAACTGAGCTACGAGAGCATAAAAAAAACAGTCCTCAGTGATAAATGTAAAGTGTGTAGTCTTCAAAAATAATGACTTATCACTAAACACTGAACACTTAAGACTGTCTTTTGGAGCGGCTGGCGGGAATCGAACCCGCACTAAAAGCTTGGAAAGCTCTTGTGCTACCACTACACCACAACCGCATGTTAACAAAAAGTATTATAACAACAAACTCAAAAAAGTTTACCCTGAGCTTGTCGAATGGGTCGGAGAGACAGGAATCGAACCTGCGACCTCCCCGCCCAGGCGGGGCGCGACATTGTCGGAGTGAGAGGAATTGAACCTCCTACTTCTCGGTCCCAAACCGAGCGTTCTACCGATGAACTACACTCCGAAAAGTGCCGGGGGCGGGACTCGAACCCGCATGGAATTGCTTCCGCGAGATTTTAAGTCTCGTGCGTCTACCATTTCGCCACCTCGGCATGCGTACCGAACACATTCTTTTTCATCCACCGTCTACCAGCTGAAGACTTCAAATATATTTCTCTAGATCTTGCTGTAGAACGATCAATGAATTTTTCAAAGTACTTTATACTCCACGGAACATACCGTTTAGTATACGGATGATTGCCAGAATTATGTTGTCTCAACCTTCGATTTAAATCGTCGGTTATCCCAACATATGTTTTAACGTACAAAGAACTATATAAAATGTATACATAGTACATAATTACTCGTGCGTCTACCTGCCTCGCATCGACGAACTATGCGAGTCGAGGCGGGCCATTTCGCCACCTCGGCATTTTAAATCACACGCGTGCCATTTCGCTGTGCCCTTCCGTAGCTTTACGCGAAGGAGGGCCACCTCGGCATTGATGTAAAGTGCTAATCAGCCACACTGCATTTTATAACGCCTAATGCCTATCGGCAATTGCCTTAATTTCCTCATATTTACCCATTGATTTTACCCCTCCTAAGTATCTACTATGGATACAGGCCTTCTTTTCAGGAGGGTCTTCTGTTTGGGGAATAAATGGACAACAAAAATGTAAAAGTCTTGATGTTTGGCTGGGAGCTGCCACCGCACAATACGGGAGGGCTCGGAGTCGCATGTTATGGATTAACCAAAGGACTTGCTCAAGAGGGAGTGAGAGTAGCCTTCGCGCTTCCGCGTCCACTAGATGGTGGTATTCCCTTTATGGAAGTGCTTCCACAAGAAATCGATGGAGTTGATATTACGGCTATCAACTCTCATATTCAGGCGTACATGACTGCAGATGAATATGAAGACCTTCTTAATTATTACGTCCACAAAGTAACTTATCCCGTCCATGGGGGAAATTTATACGAGGAAGCACTTCGATTCGGCGCCCTTGGCGAAATGTGGTCTAAAACCAAACCTCATGATATCGTTCACGCCCACGACTGGATGACCTATCCGGCAGGAGTAAGAGCCTCCAAGGCTTCAGGTAAACCCCTCGTACTTCATGTTCACGCCACCGAGTTTGACCGCACAGGAGGCAATGTGGACCCTCGCATTGCAGATATTGAATATCGCGGACTATCACAGGCACATAAAATTATTGCCGTTAGTAATTACACGAAAAATATTATTCATGACAAATACTCCATACCCTTGGAGCGAATTGCCGTCGTCCACAATGGGGTAGATTCGGTTGAATTTTCAGCCAGCGATATACGAAAAGTCTTTCCTCAGGATAAAATCGTACTGTATGTTGGTCGGCTTACGTTTCAAAAAGGTGTTGAGTACTTCCTAAAAGCCGCGAGAGAAGTTCTTAACCACAATCCCAACACGCTATTTATCGTAGCCGGAACAGGGGACATGGAACGTCGCCTTATTATGGAATCGGCGTATCTAGGAATTGGTAACCGAGTTATCTTCACGGGATTTACGCAGGGAGAACGGTTGAGAACGTTATATCAAATGGCTGATGTATTTGTTATGCCCTCTGTCTCGGAGCCATATGGAATTGTTGCGCTTGAAGCCGTATCTTGTGGTATCCCATCTATTATCTCTAAACAATCAGGTGTTTCTGAAACACTCAACCATGTATTTAAAGTCGATTTTTGGGATACCCAAAAAATCGCTCATCAAATCCTATCAATTCTGAATTTTCCCAAACTAGCCGCAGAGCGAGCAAATAGTGCTCGGTTAGAAGCAAAGAAAATGACCTGGCAAAAAGCTGCAACAGAAACACTCTCTCTCTATCAATCACTGATTTATTAAAAATAATGGCCTCAATTGTTCTATACCTCCATGTTCATCAACCGTATCGAGTAAAGAACTACTCATTCTTTTCTATTGGTCAAGACAGGGCCTACTTTTCTGATCAAGAAGCGCGACTAAATAATCAAATGATTTTGGAGAAAGTTGCACACAAGAGTTATTTACCCTTTAACCAACTTCTCCTCGAACTTCTTGAGAAACACCCGGAATTCAAAGTGTCCATGTCTATCTCAGGAGTAGCCCTCGAACAGTTTTGTGAGTATAAACCAGAAGTACTTAATAGTTTTCGCCGCCTTGTCGAAACGGGCCGAGTCGAATTGATAAATGAGACGTTTTATCACAGTCTCAGTTTTCTTTTTTCCAAAGATGAATTTCACCGGCAAATTAACAAGCACCGCAAAGCATTAAAAGAATTGTTTGGATACACGACCAAGGCGTTTAGAAATACTGAACTAATCTATAGTAATGACATTGCTAAAGAGGCAGAGGTTGCAGGATTTAAAACAATTCTTGCCGAAGGTGTTGAGCGATATTTAGGATGGAGATCCCCAAATTTTGTATATAGACCACCTCATTCAAGCAATATTCGCTTATTACTGAAAAATTACAAATTGTCGGATGACATTGCGTTTCGATTCTCAAATCGTAATTGGAGCGAGTGGCCCTTGACTGCCGAGCGATATGCCGACTGGTTGTCCTCCATCAATGGCAATGGTCAAATAGTTAATCTTTTTATGGATTATGAAACTTTTGGTGAGCACCAATGGGAAGACACGGGCATTTTTGATTTCATGAAAGTTCTTCCATCACTTATTCTCCGCCATCCAGACAACACGTTTATGACGGTATCAGAAGCAGCCGATGCTTATCCCATTTCAGATGTTGTTGATATGCCTCAACTTACCTCGTGGGCAGATTTAGAACGGGACTTGTCTGCGTGGAGATCAAACCCTATGCAAGAAGCGGCGCTTGGAGCCCTCTATAGCATGGAAAAAGATGTCTTCGCGAGTGGAGATGATAGTCTTATCGAGGATTGGCGAAAACTAAGTACCAGTGACCATTTTTACTATATGTGTACCAAGTGGTTTTCCGACGGTGACGTCCATAAATACTTCTCACCCAATAACACACCCTACGAAGCCTACACCAATTACATGAACGTCTTGCAAGACCTTCGCTTAAGAGTATATGCTAATAAGGAGAGGAGATTTGCTCATGCTTAATGTTGTACCCAGTAGGTATGCCGAACCAAAATGGCAAGCCTACGTAACGCCAGATTCAAAAGCATTTGTGTTTGCTTCAGGAAGAAGAATTAAATCGTTGTACGATCTTAAAACAGCCTTAACCGAGGAAGGGGAGGATGTAATTGCTTCTCATATACAAGAGGGCAAGAATGATTTAGCAGATTGGGTCCAAACGATTATTGGTGACGAAGAACTTGCTCAAGCTATGCGCCATTATAATCATCGCTGGGGGCTCATTGTTGCTTTGGAGCGTCAAATGATGCGTACCCTCAGTCTCCCTGACTACGTAGCATCCAGGTGGTTAAAAAAGACGGAATTACCCTTTACATTTTCTTCTGGTCAAACAGTCTGGTCTCTTGAAGAACTTGGCAAGGTTTTGGGCGAAATTTCTGATGAAACAATTGCCTTCCATAGAGAGCGTGTCCCAAACGACATTTCTAAATGGATGATGGACATTGTGGGTGACTACCAACTCGCAGAGTTACTCGAGGAAGCAAATAATCGAATGCAAATGGTCCATTTTCTAGAAGATCACGTGGAGATGCTAAAAGACTCACTGCCTGAGTAAAAAGTTTTGCATGAATACAAAGGGAACACTACCAGCTGCCCATTTTATACAAACGTATGGGTGGGATATTTTGGCATGTTTATTTTTTTTCATATTCTCACTCTCAATATGGCTACCAAGTCGATTCTTTCCTCTCTTTTGGGATAGTACGTATGTAGTACGAACTGCCTCGGAAATCGCCGACACAAATTTTACAAAGTTTGTCAGCCAAGAGTATGGGTATGCTCACCCAGTTCTACTACCTTCAATCCTCGCGCTGATGTGGCGGACATGGGGGACAAGCCCACTGATAGGACATTTTCTTATCCTCCCTTTTCTCCCCACACTCTTAATCAGTGCGTACTTTTATTTTCTGTCAAAGACAAATCGAAGCCTTGCATTTCTTGGTACGATGTTGCTCGGATTTACTCCGGTGATTTTGGCAGAATATGTTAATGTGTATACCGATTTACCTATGGCAGCATGCGGCGCACTAAGCGTATTACTCTGGAGAAGAAAACAATACATCTGGTGGGGTATTACTTTTGCCCTAGCTATTCTCATAAAAATTCCGGCCCTCACAATAGCTCCATTCTTTTTCTTTGACGCGATTTCTCAAAAAAAACGTTCACTAGTGATCTCATCACTGTTTATTCCTTTTACCACTCTTCTTGGATGGTTTTATTACCATTGGCTACAAACGGGGTGGTGGTTTATTCATACTCAAGAAGCACGTCAACTTGCCGTCGCAAATAACCCATTTGCCATCTTTCAGGATGCCGCGGCTATTATGGCTCGATTTATAACGGGTCAGGGAAAATGGTCACTATCCATGGTATATGTCATTGCTGGATTACTTATATGGCGATCCCGCCAAAAACCATCGAAAAAAGAGATTGTCTCCTTTCTTATTGAATTTTCACCAATCATTTTTGGGTCCTTACTCTTCGCGGCAACCGGAGAATTTACCTACCGCTACGCAATAATCATCAACATGTTCTTTTATTCAGGCGTTATTCAATTGGTAGATTACCTAGTTCAAAAACGGATCGTATCAAGCACGTATGTATATGTGATGCTTATTGGTGTTCTTATATTTTTCACCACACTATGGCATCCACAGGAAAAAGCCATCAAATCATTTCGTTTTGAGCCGCCTGCTGATTTGAGCATTATCGATTACATCCAAGTATTTAGATGGCTTACAACATACGCAGAAGTGAACAATAAGGCGATTTTCTATGGTGGTTTTCCAGAAAATATTAGTCTCCTTGAGCCAAAGATGGGTTTTGTTACCAAACCATTGAACTTTCTCACGTGTAACGAATTCACTTACCAACCAAACAAAACGCAAATTATCATTATGCATCCATTTTCTCCAACCGTACTTCCATGCCAAAGTCTTATTAAAACCCTAAAATTATCTGCTTTTACAGGTAAAGAAATAAATGGAAAATGGATTGATCTGTTTTTAGTAAGCACCCCCTCTGCCCAGAAAAAACCATAAAACTAGTGTAATATGTCAATTACTATGAAGACACGTCAAAGTGCCAAAAAACAGCCGTTGTACAGTCTAGTAATTCCGGTATACAAAAACGAATCGTCTATCAAAGACTTGTGTGAATCACTCGCTACAATCAAGCCAAAATACCGCAAAACTCTGGAAATAATTTTTGTCGTTGATGGCAGTCCGGATAGTTCCTTAAGTAATCTTCTCAAGTACAAGAAAAGCTGTAACTGCTTCACAAAAATTCTTGCCCTCTCAAAGAATGAGGGATCGCTTACCGCACTGAAGGCTGGAATTGATGAAGCGTCAGGCCGATACATCGTTACAAAAGCAGCCGATCTTCAAGAGCCACTTTCGTTAACAGAAGATATGTTTGATACTCTCAAAACAAAAAAAGCTGATGTTGTGTTCGGAATGCGTCAGTCAAGGGAAGATCCATTTACTTCCACCTTATTCTCAAATCTATTTTGGACACTTTATCGCAAATTTGTTGAAAACCAGATTCCCGTAGGAGGCGTCGACGTTCTAGGATTTAATGAAAAAGTACATCCATTCATCAAAAATATGACAGAATCAAATGGATCGCTCATCGAATATTTATTTTGGCTTGGCTTCTCAAAGCAATTTGTCCCATATCACCGCCTCAAACGACTTACCGGAAAAAGTGCATGGACCACAAGAAAAAAAATTTCATATGTTATTGATAGTACGTTTTCATTCTCGAATTTACCAATATCTGTACTATTTTTAAGTGGATTCATAAGCTTTATCGTTGCTATGATTCTTGCGTGCCTCGTAATTACTGCACGGGCACTTGGACTAATACAGGTTCCAGGATATGCGGCAACATTAACGATTTCGCTGTTCTTTTTTGGTCTTAATTCAGTTGGGCTCAGTATTGTGGGGAATTACGTTTGGCGAATATACGAAAACACAAAACACCGACCCTTGTATATAGTGAAAGATAAGTATGAGTAAATCATCTATATATCAAGATAAGCGAGTTCTCATTACTGGAGGTTTAGGATTTATTGGGAGTACTTTAGCAATTGAACTCGTCAAACAAGGAGCTCACGTAACCATAGTGGATTCAATGATCCCTGATTACGGTGGAAATATCTTTAACATAAAACCTATTCTAAGGAATGTAAAAATTAATTACTGTGATACTACCGATAGAAATGCTATCAACTGGGTGATTAGGGATCAGGATTACATTTTTCACCTCGCAGGACAGGTTTCTCATATACTTAGTTTTCAAGACCCCTACAAAGATGTTGACTACAACATCACGGGTACACTCATTTTACTAGAAGCGTGTCGTCAATATAATCCAACCGCAAAAATAGTTTATTCAGGAACAAGGGGGCAATACGGACCGGCCGTATCGTTACCTGTTAATGAGACTGCTGCAACGAATCCATATGGAATCTATGAGATTACCAATCTAACAGCTGAAAAAATATTTCTTGTCTATCATCATCATCATGGAATTCAGTCAATTCTGACCCGAATAACTAACGTATATGGACCACGATCTCAAATGAAATCAAATAAGTATGGTGTAGCAAATTGGTTAATAAGACTAAATCTTGATAATCTTCCCATTACTGTTTTCGGAAAAGGAACCTTAAAGCGTGATTTCATCTATGTTGATGATGTTGTAGAGGCTCTTTTACTGTTGCCTCAAAAGAAACGCTGTTATGGCGAAATATTTAATGTAGGTTCCGAAGAAGTAACAGATTTTAACGAACTCGCTCATATGATTATAAATACATCTAAACAAGGTAAAGTTATTCACACCCCATTTACTAAAGAGCGGGCCCTTCAGGAACCTGGAGATTTTTATTCAGACATAACAAAAATAAAAAAGTACACAGGATGGTATCCAAGAATAACGTTAAAAGAAGGACTTAAACGCACAATTGCTTTCTATAGAAAATATAAAAAATACTATTGGTAAACAATGAATTTCATCATTCGCTATCCTATTCAATCTGACTGGAAACAATTATGGTTGTTTATTAATGAGTTGAGTCAAGAAAAAACTTATACATCATTTCAAGGAGAGCATATATCTCAACAATATGAGAAGCAATATATAAGAACATCCATTAAGAATATTAAACAGCATAAATCTGTTCAACTTATTGTAGATGACGATGGAAAAATTGTAGGAAGTGCGCAGATTGAGTGCAAACCTCGTAATCAAAACCATGTTGGCATCGTTGGTATCTCCATCCTTTCATCTCATCGGAATCAAGGAATTGGAAGAAAGTTATTTCAAAAACTCCTTCTTGAGTCAAAGAAAAATCTACCTCAACTTCGTCTTGTTGAACTCTCAGTCATGGCAAACAACCTTCGCGCCATTCATTTATACCAGTCTCTAGGATTTATGGAAGTCGGTAGGATTCGTAACGGTATAAGACATGACGGCAAATTTATCGACAATATCATCATGACAAAAGAAATAAATGATTAATTAATCTATTTCCAGTTATTGACTATACGGACTACCTCACTAACTTCATCATCCGTTAGATAAGGATGGATCGGCAACGACACCTCATGAGATGCAAAATACTTAGCTTTAGTAAGTTTTCCTGAAACGGAAATCTTTGGAAATGATGCACATGCTTTCTGATCACTTGCCAAAACAGGATAATGAATACCTGTTTGCACACCGTTGGCTTCACAATAGTTCATAAAATCTCGGCGACTGCCTCTCACCAATACGGGGAATAAATGCCACGTAGAGCGAGCACGAGTATCAACCGGCAATAACACAATGTTCTTATTCTTTATATGACTATAATAGAAATCGGCAACTTTCTGTCTACGTTGTATATAGGAGTCTAAATGAAGTTCGAGTTGTTTTTGGAGGAGGGCCGCCTGTAATTCGTCTAAACGGCTGTTTAGACCTACAACTGAATGAATATACTTCTTTGACTGACCATAATCACGATACATTCTTACCTGCTTTTCCAGTAGCTGTTTGCTTCCCCACACCGCCCCCGCATCGCCAAATGCTCCTAAATTCTTGGTAGGATAAAAACTAACTGCCGACAAGTGTCCCACACTGCCGACCAGTTTATTTCCATAAGTAGCTCCAATAGCTTGTGCGCAATCCTCCACAATAATCAAATGATATTTTCGCTTTAAACGTGACAAAGCATCAAGGTTAATCGGAATTCCATATAAATGCACCGGAACTATGAAACGAATTGTGATGTCTTGCTGTAATAACTGCTCAACCAGGGTTAAATCTATCTGACCACATGGATCAACATCAACATAAACAGGAATCCCGCCTGCACGGATAATTGCTAGAGTTGTTGCAAAAGCAGTGAGTGGAGTCGTAATCACCTTCTCACCAGGTCGCAATTGTAACGTCCTCAGTGCAATCTCAATCGCATCCATCCCATTTCCGCACCCTATAGCCCATTTTGCGTTTACATAATGAGCTAAATCTTGCTCAAATCTTCTGACTTCATCTCCAAGAATATACCAACCACTTCTAAAAACACGCTCACAAGCCTCAACAATTTCGGTGTGAATATCCTCATCCATCCGCTTGAAATCATTCAGAAGAATCATATACGGACTATGCTATCACAAAAAAGATACGGTAAATAAGTGACCACCCCCAGGTTCTAAAATAACAGTCAAGTCACAACCACTTCGTAAGTAGGTTTGGTTGGTAAGTTCATCCGTCAATCTATACACGCGATCGAATTCTGCCGGCAATTGAACGATAGCCGGACCTGCAGGAGCATATACATCCATGTTGACTACTACTAGTACATAACGATTATCTTTTTTTCGTAAATACGCAAAAATCTGAGTTTTATCATCCAAGCCTTGATTTGTCGAAAGGGGAATATATTCACTTGTCATATGTAAGGGAGATAACTCTTTTCGCTTGCGATTTACCAAAGCAAGAAAATCTCTCAAATCACTTTCTCGTTGCCAATTAACTGCTCCATATCCAAATAAATTAACAGGACGCCACTCAACTTTCTCAAAACCGTTAAAAATGAGGGGTAAACCAGGAAGTGTTGCGGTTATCAACCAACGCGACCTATTTGCTCGATAAGCCGCATCAGGCGTAATGTTTTCTGATCCCAAAATCTTTTGGGGTGTTCGGTCAAAATCATGACCTTCTGGGAAAATAAACCACTTTGAATGTTCTGGGAAATGAGTTGAGTTACGGTTATATAAATAATCAAGATATCCACTCAAATCAATGGGACGTCTTAGTTTATTTGAAAAATCACCATATACCGCTGAAAAGCCAACATCCTGTAGTAATTCCAAATCATCAGTAAATGCTTCAGCGATAAAAATAACATCGTTTGATAAGTTCGCTTTTGAATTGTGAGCTTCTTCACGCGATTCAGCTATACATGCTCTCCAAAAATCGGGGGGTACCTTATAAGCAATATCACACCGGAAACCATCTACCCCAAAGTGTCGAATCCAATATTTGGGGATTGCCTTAAAATACTCCCACATTTCTTTAAGACTAGGGTTTTTAGGAGGTTTGTTGGGCGCTTCAGGAATACGGTATTCCCAATTTAACTGAGCTGCATCCTCAAACCAAACACCGTGGTCGTACGGCGCAACGGTATGAGCTGCATCACCCCATGGCTTCCCCAACTTCATATCAGCAGGGGTCAGATAAGGATCTTCAAGGCTAGTTATATGCTCTTTATAGAGATACCATTCAGGGCGAATTCGCTGAAACACAAAATCATGAGCTGTATGATTAAAAACCAAATCCATAACCACATACATCCCTCGTTCATGAGCGGCATCTACCAAATCTTTAAATTCCTTGTGCGGGTCTGCTAATAAATATTTTTTTGTATCCTTGTCGTACGTAAGTTCAGGATCAATCGATTTGTAGTCCTTTATTGAATAAGGGCTTCCCGGCTGAAGATAGGTTGGCAATTGGTCTAACATGTTATGTTTGCGATATAATTCGCCAATAAGATGAATGGGATTAAAGTAAAGAACATTAACACCCATATCGCTAAGCGTAGATAAATATGCTTTTACATCGTCAAATGTTCCTCCCTCACCAGGAGGAATATAGGAATCAGTTGCTTCCTGAGTCATCCCATTAAAAAAACGGACAAAGACGTTGTATACTACCGCATCATCGAGCCATTTAGGGTCAACCTGGACTCTACCCGTCATCTTCTTCTTACCTTCTGTAGTCAACCACCTCCAAGTTTTTGTTCCTTCACGCCTGTAACGAACATTCCATTTAAAAAACCCACTTTTACTTAACCGTATCGTGCAACTATATATATTATTCTCGCAATCAAAGGGGTACGTGTCCGCTACTCTGTTTACATTCGTAAATAGTTCTAACTGATATCTGTATTCTGGGTTTAATTGCACCTCAACAACAAGCTGTTGACCGACAATGCGCTTTACCAAACCTAAGGGAGATATGCGGGCAGTTTCCATAATTCTACTCTAGCTAAAACTTTCTAAAATGTATACCTTAGGACTCCTTGCGATGCACGACCTTGCCAACCCACTGCCACTGAATGATCAGATAATAAGTTAAATTCTGTTATATGTGGTCTTTCATCCAAGTACCATTCAAACCAATGACGTCTTTCTTCTGGAAATAAAGTTGGATCATAAAATGTCTTCTCTAAAATTTGAACCCAATGGTGAGCCAATCTTCCTTCAAACCCCCACAGGGTTCCATTGTAAAGTAATGACCATCCTTTAAGCATTAAAAATATTTGTTGATATCCCCACATCTTCTCACCTACACACCAAGAAGAGTCATCATGGTTTGAAACATAATGAACCCATCTATCGTCTAACTGCGACAGCTCATAGTCGACATGCCCAAACAAGGGTTTAATAGACTGAGCTGTTGATCGTGCATTTCTAAATAAAGGCTCATCATAAATCGCCGAAAACCCCGCTTCAAGCAATTCATGTTGAGGCGAGAGATCAAAGAGTGAATCGCTATATGCTTCAGCAATAAACAGGGCTTCCGGTTTTTTTTGTCGTATCAAAGGTATCACGTTGCTCCAAAAATGTGTTGGGACCAAATGGGCCATATCGCAACGAATTCCATCGATGGGATATGTTGCAAAAAGAGTTTCTACGATTCCTGTCATTTCACGCTCTAACTCAGGGTTGAGGTAATTTAGCTCAGCAACATCTCCTGAAAATGCACGCCTAGGGTCACCAATTTCATCTTTTTTATAATATTCTGGATGATTGATAATCCACGTATGACCAAGTCCCGTATGATTTGGAACAAAATCAACTAAAACTCCTAGATTGTTCTCGTGCAGACAGTTGATAAGTGAAATGAGATCATCCTTTGTCCCAAATAAAGGTGATACTTGGGTATGATTTGAGATCGCAAATGGTGACGGGCATCTGTGATCAGTGTCATGTAAATTAACTCCCTGCTCTTCATCAACAATAATTGGTCCTGTCGTGTCCCATAATCCTAATAAATAGATATGAGTAAGTCCTAATGCATGCTTTAATGCAGCCCAATCAAAACTGAGCAATTCTCGCAACACGCTTCCCGGATGATCTAACACATTTGCCGTTTCCCATCTGCCGCAAAACACTTGAAAAATGATCTTTCTATCTCCATTCTGGATTGATGTGCCAGACATTTATTGACCCTGACTCGTAAAAACGTTAATATGAGACGACTACAAATCATTGTGGCATACATTTATGACAAGTATCAATACAATTATTAGACATCCAAGGCGTATAGCTGCTGTTCTCTCCCTCCTTATTTTCTGCCTTTACGCATCGTCAACTCCGAAATACAACGTTGGCTACGGCGACTCAGATGAATTTCTTACCGTTGGTAAAACGTGGGGGGTAGCCCATCCACCAGGATATCCCCTCTATGTCACCGTCCTTCACTTCGCCATGAGCCTCCCATTCCCTGGGACTACTGCAACGCAGCGTGCCCATCTTGTTTCAGGACTAAGCGCTTCACTCGCACTCTATTTCATGACTTTATTGTCATTTGAATTAACGAAAAAAAAGAAAACAAAAACAACGAATCCCACAAACCGTCTGACGGCAATCGCTATTACCTCACTAACAGGAGCTACAGCCACCTTGTTTTGGACCTATGCACAAATAGCCGAAAAATACATGTTTACCAGCCTTTTTGTATCTATCATTATGTATCTGGGCAACAATATTCTCCATCATGAGTCAAAAAAAATCTCTCAGAAAAATATATTCATATTTGCTGTCGTTTTTGGATTAGCATTTTCTCATAGTCAAACCATACTCTTTTTAATCCCGTATATTCTTTACATTTTTTATCAGATTAAACTATACAAAGCACCCAAATTGCTCTCTGCAGTCTTGTTAGTTATGGGAGTTAGTTTTTTTGCCCCAGCAACAATTCTTGCATCTCGCAATGCAATCAACCCATCAGTTTCTT
>CAZKMY010000022.1:0-13547 GCA_964554085.1 uncultured Pseudomonadales bacterium | reverse complement strand
GGTTGGCGCTGAGTGGTACTGTACGTGTATTTCTCGAGTGTCTTTTCAATCTTGTGCCGAAGCGCTTGCCAGTCGGTGACGTGACCTTGGAAGGGAACGAGGCAGTTAGCCGTTTCATCTTTAATACTTTCTAGTAATTCGGCAGATTCTTTCATAAAGACAAAGCCGCGGGAAATGACTTCAATTTCCCCCCGGACTTGGCTGGTTTGTTCTTCAATGGGAACAATCACGATTAAGACGCCATCATCAGCCATTTTTTGACGGTCTCTGAGAATAACCGTACCCACATCGCCAATACCGAGACCATCGACCATAACATTTTTAAGTTCAATCGTACCAGCAATCTTGGTAGTTTGATGGTCAATTTCCAGAATTTCACCGTTATTGAGTAAGAGAATTTTGTTGTCTTTGTATCCCATGGACCGGGCAAGTTGACGGTACTGAACCATATGGTGATACGTGCCACCAATGGGAGCAACGGTTTTGGGAGTGGTTAGGGCGATGAGCAATTTCTGTTCGACCGCGGATGAGTGACCTGAGACGTGAACGGATGGATCAATGTCGGAATAAGTGACATCGGCGCCCGTACGACCGATGGTGTCGATGGTAGCGTAGACATTGTGCTCGTTACCGGGAATAGGCTCAGAAGCAAATACCACTTTGTCTTCAGGATTAATCTTGATCAAATCATGTTCACCTAAAGCTGCCCGAGTAAGGGATGATCCTTCTTGGCCCTGTGAACCCGCAATGATGACGCAGAGATTCTTGGATGGTTGCTTGTTGATATCCCGCTTGTTGATGATGTGTTTGGGGAGCTTGATATACCCCAACTCTGCGGCTGTCTTTACATTTTGTTCAATCGACCGACCGACAAAAGCAACATTCCGACTGTGAGCAGCGGCTACATTAATAATTTGCTGAATCCGGTGCAAATTGGAACTCATGACTGTGACGATAAATTTACCAGCCACACCACGAATTTCCCGCTCAAAGAGGTCGGTTAGTGTGGATTCAGATGCAGAAAATTCTTGGTTTTCAGCATTAAGACTATCGGAGAGTAATAAGTCAATTCCTTGCATCCCTGCTTTGGCGATACCTTGAAAATCAGGAATGACCCCGTCGACGGGATTGAGATCAAATTTAAAATCTGACCCATGATACACAGTGGCGGCAGGCGTTTTGATGACTAGGTGACGGGTATCTGGAACAGAATGCGTCATTTTGATGGGGGTAATGGTGAAATGACCCAAAACTAAATCTTTGTTTTCAGGAAAGATTTGAAAGTTTGGCTCAAGCGCAAATTCTTTTACTCTATCTTTAGCCATACCAATGGTGAGAGGTGAACCGTAAATGGGGAAATCAGCATTGAGCTGAGGCAAAATGTACGGCAAACCAGCGATATGATCATCATGGCCATGGGTCACGATCATGCCGACAATTTTCTCCAAGTTTTCTTGCAGATAGGTGACGTCGGGAATAAGGACATCTACTCCCAGCATTGAGGCTTCGGGAAAACCGATACCACAATCGACGATGAGTATTTGATCCTCATACTCGTAGACATACATGTTTTTGGTAACATTGCCGATACCTCCAATGGGTAACAGCCGTAATTTTGATTCCATACAACTCCTCTTGTTTTTGTGGCCTACAGCAACTCCGTGCGGTAGGAAGGTAAATAATCTTTCACATTTTCAGTGGTGATGAGAACTGATTGAACACCTTGCTCCACGGTGACTTTGGCAATCTTTCTCACCACGCCTTGAATCGTGCGTTGAAGTGTACGAATACCAGAATCGTAGCCAAGGGGTCGAATAATTGAGGGCCAAACATCTTCATTAAATTGGATACTGTTTTCTGGCAGATTGGCTTCTTTCATGGCCCGGGGCAATAAATAGTTTTTGGCAATCATGACTTTTTCCATATCAGTGTATGAAGGCATCATCATGGGCTCCATACGGTCCATGACAGCGGTGGCGATATTGGTAGTGTTGTTGCAGGTGGCAACAAAGAGGACTTTGGATAGATCCACTGGAAAATCGATGTAGTAATCCAAAAAAGCACTGTTCTGCTCGGGGTCCAACAACTCAACCAACACGCCCATGACGTCAGAGAGATTTTCTTTGGAGACACGGTCAATTTCATCAAGTAATACGACCGGATTGCTGACTTGAGCCCGGATAATCCCTTTGATGATTTGGCCTGGCTCGGCTTCCAGGTGTAAGCGGGATTGACCCCGTAGATCACGGGCGGAACCCAAGCCGCCAAAGGGGATACGGACCAGGGGGCGACCCATGGCCTCAGCGATGGCTTTGGCGAAGGTGGTTTTCCCGGTACCGACCTGGCCCACGAGCAACAACACAGGAGCTCGGAGACCAATGGCCACATTGCGTTGTTCGCCTAACTTTAAGACCGCCAAATATTCCATGATGCGAATTTTCATATCTTCCACACCATAGTGGTGGTCGTCGAGGATTTGGCGAGTCTTGGCTAAATCGAGACTGTCAGTGGCTTGTTTGGTCCAGGGAATCCGGGTGACCCAGTCGATGTAGTGGCGAATACGCTCAGAGGTCTCGAAATAGTTATCGGCAGTGACAGAACGCTCGAGTTCAATCAGCATCCGGCTGACTTTAGTCTGCAACCCTTGGGGAAGCTGAGCGGCAATTGTTTGCTGCTTTAATTCCTCGATTTCTTGTCGAATTTGATCATCCATACCCCTATTGTACGGGGTTTGTCAGACAATTGGGATAGGAAAGAATATATTATTTTGTTAAAAGTCTTGAGATATTACCAAATTTATCGATGTTGAAATTTAGGTGCGTTAGTAAATCAAGTATTGCATGTTCACACCCTGGTACTGGAACAAGCGATCCAGAGATTGATTCAAATCCTTGATCTACTCCAAAGACAATGCACGCTTCTAATAATTGCTGTCCAATAGATGGATTAGTCTTATATTCCCGTCCTAGATTGGTTAGTCCAATATATCCGATATGGATATTCTTTTTTCCTTTTGGGAAAAAAATTACCGATCCTAATTTTTGATTATTCTCATGAGCTGAGAATTGCCAACATGACTTATCTGGTCTATTTAGATTAATCTCCATATTTTATGTATTATAGGCCTTTGTTTTTTGATTACAACTACTTCCTGGTAAAATTTGTTTATGCAAATGGCTATTGTTCATAAAAAAACTCCCGATCAAACTACTTTCTCTGAGTCGGAATGGCGGACTGTTGATACTGAGCATTATGGAGCTGATGCAGGATGGATAGAAACAAATTTTGTCGTTGAGGCAAAAGATGGTGATGAAATTGTGGGAATTCTTGAAGCAAGTGTTTTAAATGGCGTGGCCAGAATCGGCAACGTGATCGTGTCTCATTCTCACGTTCGACAAGGAATTGGCAAACAACTTATGACGGCATTTGAGGAAAAAGTAAAAGAGGAAGGTGCTCATAAAATTTATCTCATTACGGGAAAAGATTGGGCAGCGGAATTGTTTTACCAATCACTTGGATTGATTAAGGAAGGTGACTTGCCAAATCATTTTCGCCATCAAGATTTTGTGGCGTACAGTAAGTTTATATAACTATGGATTTCTTACCGTTGGTGCCCGAGCTCTATGTGTCTGACTTTACAAAAAGTTTGCACTTTTATGTCGACCTGATTGGGTTTAAGGTGGAATATTCTCGTCCTAGTCCCCGGTTTGCTTTTCTTTCCTATCAAGGCAGTCAACTAATGATTCAAGAATTAGTGCCCGGAGAGGCTGAACGAGAAAATCTTGAGTATCCCTATGGAAGGGGGATTAATTTTCAGATTGAAACAACAAATGTGGCAGTCGTAATCGCTGCTCTTGAAAAAGAAAAGTATCCCCTTCACCGAGGAGTGAAAGATAGTTGGTACCGTAATGACGATTTAGAATATGGTTGCCGGGAAATTCTTATCCATGATCCTGATGGATATCTGCTTCGTTTTTCTGAGGATATAGGGGTAAGAACTGTTACCTGATTACATTAATTACAACGAAAGCAACAAATGGAGAACCAAACATCTCTTGGTAATCAAAATGAAGTAATTGCTGATTTAGTGAAAAGGACTAGGGATAGTAATAATCCTAAGGAACTTTGGAGTGAGGCTGTTGAACTTGCACGTAGTGAGGAAAAGGTGGGGGGAGCTCACTCACTTTATCCCGATCTAGGAGTTGAGGAGATTGTTAATTTTGGTGAAAAACTTCAACAGATGAATTCTATTGAGGAAAAATATCGATTAATGATGGAGGAGACGCAATCTGGAGAATTGTGGTACAACGTGCTGCTGGGTGACGACAATATGAGATTATTTTCCCAGGTCGAAAGTATCGTTGAGGGAGAATATCACAGAACAGGAAAAAAATGGGGAAAAGCGATAGATATTGGTACTGGAATTGGAAATACTTTACGAGCAATCTCGCCCTTCTGTGAACAAATTGTTGGTGTTGATTTTGCACAGTTTGCATTACAAGTTGCTCAAAGGACTTCTTTGCCGGAGAACGCATCATTAGTTCTTGGAAAAGCTGAAGAATTACCCATTGCAGATCATAGTGCAGATTTAGTTGTTAGTAATGGACTCTTATACTATCTATCGCCAACAGAAACACATGACTTCGTATCCGAACTCTCTCGCATATTAAAGGTGGGTGGAAAGTTTTATCATTCAGCGCCACTGAGAGATGATGGAGAAATTGTTCCAAAAGTTTTTCAAGACACCCTTGAGAGTGCAAAAAACGCACTCATTAATGTATTGGATAGCATTGCAAATGGAGGTGGAAATCCTAATTCACTCGGATTATTCGAACTCCACAAACTACTTCTTGAAAATGAATTCGAACTTACTCTTCACGACCAAGATTCCGAAAACAAATTTTTACTTGAATATACCCGCATTCCTGATAATGAATAATATTTTTTGGAGAGAGGCAATTAATTATGGCGACGGATAGAGATTTTATTGACTATGTGATAGGACAAATGAAGGGAGCGGGCGCAGTCCGCTACCGGCAGATGTTTGGTGAATATGCGGTGTATGTGAATGATAAAGTGGTGGCTCTGGTGTGTGATAACCAAGTTTTTATCAAACCGACAGAAGCTGGCAGAGCTTTTATTGGTGATGTGGAAGAGGCACCGGCATATCCCGGAGCAAAACCAAGTTTCTTAATCGATGATCGTTTGGATGATGAGGAATGGTTTACAGAGTTGTGTCGGGTGACTGCGGCGGCACTTCCCCTGCCGAAAAAGAAGAAGGTTCGGACTGCTCCAAAGGAATAGTTCCGGAAACGGGGGGTTGATCCAGCGAAATTTTCTTTAATTCAAAGTCTGATTTTGTGGGAGGGATGGGTTTATCAGTAGGAAGTGAAGGGGTGGGGGCATTCATAGCGCGAAGCCCGAAAAACAGCGCACCACCCACGATGGCTAAGCTGCCTACAATGGCGAGAATGGGTAGTACCGGAGATGAACTGGACTTAATTTCTTTGGTCACAATTTTTGGGGTTGGTGTGGGTGTGGGGGTAGGGGCAGTGGAAGTAACAATCGGAGTGGTTACATCATCTGGAGTTGGACTCGGGGTTGGTGTGGGTGTGGGGGTAGGTTTGGGAGTGGGGCTTGGGGTCGGTGATGGAGTTGGGGTCGGAGTGGGGGTAGCTGCTGGGCTATACGTCACGAATAATTTGGGTCGTTTACCTGAATCGGTGTATTCGCGGGAATAAAAACTACGTTTACAGGTGTTGTTGGTCCCGACGACAAAACCATTATTATCAAATTTGCCTGTATACCAACTGTTTACCAATGAGGTAATGGCCCAATCAACTGAAGAAGGATTGGTTACGTCAACTGCAACAGTTAGATCAGTATTCCCCGCTTGGTTGGCTGCACTGGAGTATCCTTCGGTCTCTCGCCAGGCATCAGAAGCACGAGCAACACTCATGACGCAAGCCGTGGATTCACCATATTCTTTGAGGAATAATCTTAGTTTAGCTTCGGTGATGGTTGATCCACTGGGAATATCTGACAAACTAAATTGAACATACGCCCGACCATATTTATCATCTTGTTTTTCAACCAACATATAGTCGGTACTTCCTTGTGAATTGGGGAAGTTCGGGTCAAAGAAGCTATCTTTCGTGGGAGAGATTTCAATGGTGGTGGCTTGAACGTTTGATGAGAGTCCAACCCACAACATGGTAATGAGGGTGAGAGTTAAAAATGTGCGACCTATTTTCATGGAATTAAGTATAACAAAAAGAACTTAATGGTGGTGATGAGAGAGGTGACGTTGCCGGTCAGGAAATTTTGATAGGTAAGACCCTGGTCTTTGACCATTCGGTTGGGATCGATCAAGAATTGATTAAGAACCATTACATTACATAAGGTGCCAATGATCACTAGTGCAATTTGTTTTTTGGGTGAGATTCGCTTGAATATATTACCTATACCAAGGGAAAAATACGGCAAGCTGCCGACAAAGAGACGAGCCCCAAACCCTGCAGAAGCTACCCCACTCCATTGAGATATGGCTACCCAAAACAGGATAAGGGAGATGAGTACGGTCTTGTTTAACCATTCCCCTTTTCGCCTCGCCTCTATGATCAGACCGATGATGCCGATAAGAAGAAAGGGGGTCCAACTGAACAAGCCGCGGTGGACAGAAAAAAGAGATGACCAGACATTGGAAAGACTAAAGACAAACTGACCATTTTCACCATTAAAATAGGGGTTTTGCAGCAAGGATCCTGACATTAGGTGTTGATTGATTAATTGAGGTGAGACCCCAATGATAAGACCAACAAAAAGATAGAATATCTGCTTACGATGGCGCATGGTGTTGGTCCAGAGTTGGTACGCGATTGGGATGAGTAGAAGTGAATCGGCCATGCGGGTGATGACCAGCAACCCCATGGCTAGACCACAGAGAAAAACCTGATAGTTTTTGGTTAATTTTTTTGAGGTAAACAATAATAGTCCGGAGAGTAAAAAGAAGACAATTTGGTGGGACAGAGCGGGTTCGAGAGAAAGGTAATACAACAGATTGGTTGCAGCGTACAGGCCAATGATGAGGAGATTGGCTATTTTCTGATCAAATTTCTTCTGAAGATAAAGCTCTAACCACCACAGTCCGATTAATCCGTAGATGATACCGCCAACGCCGATACCGAATTCATAGATGATGCTGTATTTATCCAACTGCCATCCGATAGATTCCATGAAGATATCAGTGAGCTCCATGGCAGGAAGCCAAAACAATCCCGTACCAATTGTCCACGGGTTGTGGCGAATGCCAAAAGGACCGACATCAGTCCCCCAAAATACCCGACTGAAGGTGTATTTTTTGCCGGGGAAATTGCCGAGGTGCTGATAGAGACCGTCGAATTTGAGACCTTGTTCAAAATAAAGGGCGTGGGTGTATGAAAAGTAGGCGTTGCCGTCACCAAAAATGCCGTGACCGGAAATGTAAAAACGAGTGAGTAAACCAATAATGGAAATGATGAAGATGATGAGGTATTTACGCATTAGATCTCATTATATCTTCATGAAAAACTAAATAAGAACGCGGTGAGACAGAAAACAAAAAAACAGGGTGGGACGAAAGGCCCGAACAAAAAAGACTCGGGCCATTCCGATGAAAGTGGATTTATGGAATTATCTCCTGATATCCCCATGCTTTTAAGGAAAGGGCAAGTATTCTGAGGTTTTCTTTTTCACCAAAGATTGTGGTTTGACCAAGTTCTTTTTGGTACAAGAAACGAACCTCACTTGTGCTTTCGCAACTCATCCACTTTCCGATGCGCGGGTCAATATCTGATCCTACATTCCCTCTGAAGTACATCCCCATTCGCCCATGTGTCATGTCCCAAACATCGAGATATGATTGCTCAGGAGATTTTTGAATGTGTTCTTCGAAAGGAAAGTTTTTTGGCCGCTCGCCGACACCATTGACGAACCAAAAAATCACTTGTTGTGACCAAATTTTTGGCTTTACATCCATTTTCCTGGCATAGCGGTTGCCGTCTTCAAAGACGATAACCACATCAATGGCGTTCTTTGATACGATATCCATCGCATCTTCAATGGTTTCGGCTTTGTAAATTCGATAACCATCGATGCGGAATGGATCTTCATAATCGATCGATAGATAGACTGACTCCCAAAATGCTGGGCCAATAAACAAAACTTTTTTATCGTTGTGTTGCCCAATATTTGCTGGCATTTTTTTCTCCTTGTTGGTGAATCTGGTTTGAGAATTGGTGGTTAGTGTTGCATCGCTCTGACGACTTTTTCAATTTCTAAAGCAAAATTGTCTATCGTTGCAACCACGATGTCACTGGTGATTGGAATTGGGTCATCGTCATGACAGCGCACGAAGATGATGGTTAAATCTGTACAGGGGATGTCGTTGATTGTTTGTAAAAAACTTGGATTATCTCCAAAAACGATTAGCAGCGATACTTCGTCGGGTTGCGTGCAGAATGATGCAGCTTGATCGATAGTGGTGATGTGATTCACCGCAACATCATTTTTTGTGAGCCAATCATAACAACCCAGGATATAGGGTGACACATTCTCACTACTTACAATTATTGCGTTAATATTTTTTTTCATCGTCATCATCCTTTTTGATTTGAAATGTGTGTTTTCGCTCGGTGTTGAATGAACGAGGTAGACAGCCAACATAAGTTAGTCATCCAATTCGTCCATTCAACGAACCGCGTTCTTATTTGTTAAGGTGCACTCAGTTGATGCGCAAAGATATCCAGGCAATTTAGGAAATTCTGGCACCACGAGTTTTGGCTGGATTATAGCCCATAAAATGATTCCGTCAAAATACTGAGATTTATTCCAATGTGGGAGGGGAGGAAAGCTTGGAGAGGATAGCGTTGAAGGTGATTTCCACCGCTTTGGCATCACCTTCTCGCATTTGCCGATGCGGCTCATCTTCCGATGCCAAGCGGAGCTTGCTAGCCAAGCTCTTGCCGACATATCGGCCGTTGAGTTTTCTGGATTGAAGCCGGATGGCTTCAGCGGCTTGAAGACAGGTAATGTCAGGGATATGGATGAGACGCATTTTTCCGGGCGCGAGAACATAGTCGGCAAGAATTAAAATTGCTTCGACGGGTAAGCCCGAAGGAAACAGACTGGCTGCTGAACCTTCTTGTTTCATTAATTTGGTAGCGATGACTTCAGCAGTTTCACCCTCTTTGATGAATTGTTCAAACATTGGGTTTCCGGCGGCGCGTTTTTCGCGGTAGTTTTCAAAGGTAACGGTGATGAACCGATTTTCAAAGGCTAGTTTTTGAGGAGGGGGGTTGGGATCAGTTACGTTGACTTTTTCGGAAAAATATCGCATGGTCTTATGCTATCACAAGTAGTTACATCAACATGTTTTTGATATTTAATATCTTATTAGATATCATATCGTTATGAAACAAGATTCTTTAGATTCATATTTATCACAACGATTACAGGAACCTCATTTTCGAAAGTTGTGGGACGAAAGTGAACCGCAATATCAGATTACCCGAGCTTTAATTCGTGAACGTTTGACGCAGAAAATGTCGCAGCGAGAATTGGCACAAAAAGCACATACCACCCAAGCGGTTGTTTCGAGAATAGAGTCAATGACAGTTAACCCCTCACTTGGTTTACTTACAAAATTCGCGACTGCGTTGGGTAAAAAAATCACTCTTCAATTGGAATAAATTTCAACTGTTCTTTAGGCATTTTGATACATGTGTATGTGATCAACAAACGTGTCTTTATGTTTGATTCCGTTTGGAAGTGTTCCGTATGGTTTAAAACCCATTTTGGGGTAAAACGTTTTGGCGATTTCGTTGTCATCAAACACAGATAAGGTAAAGATTTTGAGCAAGGGAAGTTGTTCTCTGGCTTCTTTCAGCACAAGGGTCATGAGTAATTTTCCTATCCCCTCACTCCGATATTGTTTGGCAATGGAGATGCCAACCAGCCCAACATGTTTTTCTGCTTTGTCTTTCATCACTACATCAGAGGCTCCAATCAAATGGCCGTTTGTGTATACCTGCAAATAGACTGCTTCGTGGTTAGCAATTCTTTCCAATGCTGAATCAAGATATTTCTGTTCTTCTTTCAGGGTCAATTGTTCGCCTTGGGAAAGAATGAATGTCTGTTCCTTTGATAATGTGTTTATGAACTCCAGCATTTCTGAGACGTCGGCAGCACAAGGATACCGAATGATAATGTCGGTTCCTTTTTCTGTTTTACCTGTATAGACACATTTTGGAATCTTCATGGTCTTATGCTATCACAAAGAATACCGAGTGGACTAAAAAATTCCTGATAGAATTAAGCCATGATTAAAGCCGTTATTTTTGATGCCGGTGGTGTTCTTCATTCGAGTGAAAGTAAGCATATTCAAGCGGACATTGTCGCCACTCTTGGAATTACTGATGATCAATTTTTGAAAAGCAGAGAAACATTGAGACCATTATTTCTAACAGGCAAGATTACCGAGGATGAATTTTGGAAGCGGTTTATTGATTTAACCAACGCACCTTTACCATTGCCTCAAGGAGAATCATTGTGGAAGCGGGAGTTTAAAAAATGGCATCGGATACACGAAGATGTCATGAAGGTGGTGGATCAATTAAAGCAGCTACAACTGAAAGTGGCTGTCCTCTCGAATTCTATTATTTCTCACTCAGCGGTAAATCAGGAACTGGGGGTGTATGCCCCATTCCCCCTCGTTGTTCTCTCTTATGAAGTTGGGATGCAAAAACCAGATTCGGAAATATATTTATATACTCTGAATAAATTGGGCGTGAAGCCTGAAGAAGCAGTGTTTGTTGATGACTTGGAAGAAAATGTTTTGGCAGCACGGAATGTGGGGATGAAGGGTATTGTGTTTGAAAATTGTGAACAAATGGAACAAGAGTTGAGTCAGCTAGGAATAGCTTTATCGTTGTAGTATTCGTGTAAATTGTAAAATATACTGAATTTAATATGGCTGAAGCACCAACACTTCCAGATAACCCCCTAACGTTTAATGACCGCATTCGTGATGTTCCATTGGCGGAAGTAAATCACGTTAAAGCACCTCTCGAATTAACTTTTGATGGAGAGAAACGCCGCTTTGAACAGGTGGTTCAAATCAATAATGGAGATTGTGTTTTAGCCAGCTTTCTAAATACGATCACAATAGAAGCAACGTATCAGAACGGTATTACGTATTCCAAACTTCCGATGGAAGTGACTCAAGCTCGGGAGTACGCAAATGAGTTGCGAAAAGTCATGATTAACCCCAATACTCCAAATACTCATGAATTTTTTACGGGTTTCCCTGATGGCGATATCATGAATTTATTTTCAACCATCTATACAGGATCAACATTCCCCGATCCAAAATCGCCCAATTATGTTCGGGTGGATGGAAGCGCTTCGTCGACCGTGGAGGCACAACGAGATGCCATGGAATTACTTGATCAATTGAATGACAAGGAAAAATATCCTTCTGGGATAATGACTGTTGGAGCCCAATCGCATTGCCAAGTGATAAAACGGATTGATGGAGGACGGTATTTGTTGATCGATCCAGCGAAACATGCACATATTGACGCGAATAAATTTGCAGGTGTTGGTAATTTATCAGAATACCTAAAGGCGTTATCTATCGTATCTATCAAAGACATTTCCGAAACTGTTGTATATTTAGGATCATTATTTAAGGGGGATCCTTGTGGTGGCGTATTCTTCGTCCAACATCCTAAAGGAGCTCCAATGAATTCCCGCTTGGTGAAAGGTTAATGTCTTTATGAAACAATCGATAACTCATATTGCACTGGTCGTGAAAGATTATGATGAGGCGATTGCGTTTTATACCCAAAAACTTCACTTCACGGTACTGGAAGATATTTATCAGCCGGAGCAGGACAAGCGGTGGGTGGTAATTGCGCCGCCGAATTCATCGGGCACAACCATTCTTTTGGCCCGGGCATCAAAGCCGGAGCAAGAACCGTTTGTGGGAAATCAGACTGGTGGACGAGTATTCTTGTTTTTGAATACGGATGATTTTGAGCGGGATTACCAAGAGATGGTGGCAAAGGGTATCAAGTTTGTCCGCCCGCCCAAAGATGCGGATTATGGAAGAGTGGCTGTGTTTGAGGATTTATATGGCAATCTCTGGGACCTCCTCCAACTCCATCCCGCCCACCCAATTGCAAAAAGATTAAGCTAGTTTATCGTTCTCATTCTTGGATCACTACAATCCCCGCTCAATGACATATTCTGATGGAGCAATGGAGGACGGAGTGGTGAGAAGGTGAATAATTTCCTGAGCAACGTCATTCGCTTGCATATATTTTGAAGTGTCAGTTGGATTGTTTTTCCAAAAATTGGTTTGCATTCCTCCCGGGTATATTCCGGTAACTCGAATGTGGTGTTCTGCTGCAGCGAGACGAAGGCTCTCTGTGAATCCTCTTAATCCCCACTTACTTGCACAGTAAATTGATTCGTCAGGTCTAGCTTTGATACCAGATGTCGAGGATACATTTATGATATGTCCCGATTTCTGAGGAATCATTCGTTTGTATACTTCTTGAGCAATGTAAATATTACCTTTCAAATTGACACCAAATACATCCATTATTTCTTCACGAGTGGTATCTTCCAATTTCTTCATCAACCCTCGACCTGCGCAATTAATTAAGAAATCGATATGATCTGTTTGTTTATCGATGACTGAAAATGCAGTATCGATACTGTTTAAATCACGAATGTTTAAAGGGATTTTTATTACAGAATCAGGCAATTCTGTTTCTTGTATCGTTCGAGCTAATGCAAATACTTTGACATTTTGCTCAGCCAATAACTCAACAGCTGCTTTACCCAAACCACTCGATGCTCCAGTCACAATGGCAATTTTGTTGTGTAGCGATGTATTGTTCATATCTGAATCATATCAGACTAAGTTAAATTCAAATCAACTTTGTCATCTTATATTAATGAATTAACGATTCTACCTGTAATGCCTAGTCTTGCAGGTTAATGTTTGAGGATTTATACGGCAACCTCTGGGACCTCCTTCAACTCCACCCCGACCACCCGATTGCAAAACGGGCGAAGTAATCACAAATGTTTCTTTTATTTTTCTTAAAATCATTCCATGAGTGGAATTTTAATTCTGCGGGTTTACGTTTGACTTAGTATCGCTTCAATATACTTTCTGGCAATAAATTGGCAGTCAGGAATCGTAAAAATTGCTTCATAGATATATTTCATATCATCTGGTGATTGATCTATCGAATCCTGATTTAAATTAAAATGTGCAAAGGCAGTTCTAAAATCTTTATTAATTTGGTTTTTAATATAATTAAATCGTTTTCCAGAATATTTGTGTCCGGGGGGCATTATTTCTTCAACAACTATATTGCTCAGTTTTTTTGAAATTCTATCGGCTTGTATGTGCCCAAAACCATCCATAATTTTAAAATAACAAAATAACTGATATAGTGGTGAATTAATAGAATTTAATGCTTCTCGATATA
>CAZKMY010000021.1:0-14962 GCA_964554085.1 uncultured Pseudomonadales bacterium | reverse complement strand
AGCAGATACGGCTTCCGAGGCTGAACCTATGCCTGTGCCGAGAGTAGAAACTCCAAGTGTGGTGTTGCCGAAATTGGAGGAAAAGAAGACAGATGTCATTCGGCCGTTGGAAACGAAAGATTTAGAGCAAAAAGCTAAGGATATGTTGAGTGATTTAGGACCGGTGCAATCACCGCCAAAGAAAGGTAGTCCAGTGACGAAGATGGCCCTGGCGGCGGTGTTGGTAATATTGATGGGCGCTGGTGGAATCGTGGGGGTAAATTTGTTGAAAACGAATCAAAGTACTGAAGATCGGAGTAAGGCATATTCGGATTGTCCAGTGGGTCAGCGGGATTATTATGGGGGTTGTTTGCGAAATGATATCAGTGGGTGCGGACCAGGCGAATACGCTAAAGATGGTCGATGTGTCATGATCTCTGGCTGTCAAAAGACATCTTGGGGAGTATCTTGTGGACCAACAACCGATCCGTGTGCTCCAGATTTAACAAAGGGTGGAGATTATTGCATCAAGGATGGAAAGAGTGTTAAGTGTGAGGAAGTTGGGTTGATTAGGTGCAATTGCGGTTCCATGTGGGTTATTGGGGAGGATGGAGGGAATTGTGATAGTTTGTGCGGGCACTCAAATGCAATTTGTGAATCATGTGATGATGGAGATGACGATGACGACGATGATGATCCAAACCCAACACCGACTCCAACACCAACACTTGCTTGCACCGGTCTAACTTCTAGTGTGGCGGTTGGTAGCATAACTATTGGATCTCCAACCACCTTTACATGTGCGGGGAGTACAGGTGCTGCTAAGGCGACATTTAGCTATACCATTGATGGTGGAGCTGCAATCGCGATTCCCACCAGTACTGATAACCCTCTTAAGTCTCAGGCAATTACATTTACGGAAAAAGGAAGTTATAAAGTGTCATGCAAGGTGTGTAAGTCAGACGGAACAACTTGCTCAGAATAATAAAAGATGACGTATTAGAGATATGAAACAAAAAAAGACACGAACATTATTACTTGCTACAGGCATTATCTTAATGTTGGTTGTTGTGATGATTGTGACGGTGGTACGGCTAAAACAATTAGCAACTGTGCCAGTGACTCCAAACGCTCCTTCCAGTAAACCGATGGCAGCTGAAACAACAAAGACTTTATGGTGGTATGACTCAACGCATTTGGAGTGTGCTCAAAAAGAGTTTACGGGCGACTTTATGTATCAGGGTTTGCAAACATTTGAAACGGAAGCGGCATGTAAGGCTTCATTGGCATCCGTTACTGCCTGCCAGTTATCTTTTACGCTGAAAACTTCCAGTTGTGGGATGACATGTGCAGTTGATTCGGAGTGTAGTAGTGGTTTGGCGTGTCAAAGCATTGGTGGAACTAAAAAATGTGTAAATCCTTCGTGTACGACGGCGAGTGATTGTGTTTGTCCGTCTGCGTCACCAACCCCTTCTCCCACCCCAACTCCTTCTCCCACCCCAACTCCTTCACCCACACCAGTGCCGGAGAAGTGTAATGTGGTGTGTAACCCCAACGTGGCTGATACGGGTTGTGCTGATGGATATACGTGTGAACCGAACAGTCGTCGGTGTAGGAAACCGGCTTGTTCAGATCGAGAAGACTGTACGTGTAAGGTGGATATGTGTAATAAAGAATGTAACCCCAACGTGGCAGATACAGGATGTACGGATGGGCTGGTGTGCGAGCCAGACAGTCGTCGGTGCCGAAAATCAGCTTGTACGGGAGCAGAAAATTGTACCTGTTCTACAGCGACTCCAACACCAACATCAACTACAACAACTACAAAGACAACAACAACTGCCTCTGCCACCCCTATTCCTACGACTATTCCTAAAGCAGGAAATCCACTTCCGGGCCTGATGTTTGTGACCACGGGTGGGATATTGGTGATACTTGGGGTATTGGCAGCCAGCTTGTTGTGATACAATAACGCCCGTATCTTGATTTAGAAGGAAATCATTTCATGGCAAAAGCAAAAAAAGGACCTCGTCAAACATTTGGTTTAAAGTGTACTGAATGTGGTAGTTTCGGTTATGTGACCGAACGAAATAAATTGAATACACCAGAGAAGCTTCAGCTTCATAAGTATTGCAGTGTGTGCCGCAAGGCTACCATGCATAAAGAAGCCTCGAAATTAAAATAAGTTTCTTGGTTTTTTAAAAAGGCCACCTTAGCTCAGTGGTAGAGCACCTGTTTTGTAAACAGGTGGTCCAGGGTTCGAGCCCCTGAGGTGGCTCAAAACCGCAAATTTTTCAGTGATTCGAAGTCAGAATTTGGAGTGCTCGACTCCCGCAAGCGGGGTCCGGCTGCGCGCTCAAATTCTTGGACTTCTGCATCACTTCAATATTTTTATAATAGTCATGATTGCGCGCTGAAAACCTGGATCTCCATTTTTTACTTTCCATACCTTCCATACTTTTATACTTTCCATACTTTTCTCTGTATACTGATTCCATGGGAATTAAGTTTGATGATCGAGTATTGGTGGTATTAACCACATCACCGGCGGGTTTGGGGCATATCCGGGTGACTAATGCTCTGCAGCAGGGTTTGTCGGAAAAGACACGATTATCGGTGATGGGAGTGTCAGATCCGGGGATGCAGTGGATTCATCGGTTGACCAGTCGGAATGATTTTCTAAAGAAGGTGATGGAATTTACGCAGGAGAACCCAACAGCGGAACAAATGTTTTCCGGGCGATATCGGCAGTGGCTGAGAACGCACACCGATACCGCAGCCAAGCAACTCATGTCGCTGGTGACTCACGCATGGCCGCAACCTGAAGTAGTCGTGGTGTTGGCGACGCATTTTGGATTGGCGCATCAATTGGCTGCGATGAAACAAGAGTTGATTAGAAAGCTGGGAGTGAAGTTGATTGTAGCGGTGGTGGTGACGGATGATAGTCCGCAATTGATGTGGGCGGTAAATGGAGTGGATTTGATTTTTGTACCCAGCAACACGACGCGTGAGCAATTGTTGATGCACTTGTTGCGTGCGGGGGGGGATATTCCAGAGGTAAAGACTATACCATATCCCATTAGCGTGCTGCTGGGGGAAATGTTATCTGAGGAGGAATACAAGGAGCGGATGAGCCAAGCAAAGGGAAAAGAACTGCGGATCATGGTGCCGATTTCTGGGGCGGCAGTGCAATTATCGTATTATCAGGACTTAATAGGATCGCTTTCGGCTGATGGAGTAAAAACGACCGTGGTAAGCCGGGATTCAGCTCAAACTAACGACTTTCTGACATGGTGTAAGAGTCAATCAGAAGTGACAGTTGTAGCCCATCAAGCCGATCCTGATGTGGTGGCGGCATATGATGATGAATACATGTCCTCGGTGATTGGGGCAGAGGTGACCAAGCCATCAGAACAGGCGTTTAAAGCACTGTTTACACCCAAACAACGTGGTGGAGCAGCATTGTTGTTTAGCCCTCCGGTAGGACGCCAAGAAAAAGATAATTTAGCATTTTTACGTCGACATCGGTTGATTCCCTCAGTAGACGATCAAGCGCGCTTAAATGAGTGGTGTTTACGGGGAAATCGGATTCATATAACGTCGTCATTACTTGAGCGGGCGCGGCATTGGCGGGGTGTACTATTGCCGGAAAGTGGGTTATGGGCTGGAGTAGCAGTCAAACGACTTATTGAGGTGGGAGTGTTGTCGGCAATGACTCGGTTTACGGGATTTTTGGAAGGACATCAGGAAATCCGGTGTGATGGGGTGAATGATATTTGGAAATCGCTAAAAGACTTGACGTAAACAGGCCTTAACCTTGATTTTTCAGTATATTATGGGATAATATTTCCATGTTTAATGTTGAACAAACTGGTGGTCGTACCTTTCCAACCGATGCGTATCGGATATCGGAAAATTTCTTTTCAACCTATGGGATTGATGGGGTGACTGCGATGGACGCAGTTATGCAACAAAAAGCATTTGATGGTCAGGCAAATGCATATCTTGAAGGACGGGCAGTGGGATCGAAGGAATATGGAATGGATGTGTTGGGAGTAAACGGCAAGAAAGCAACATTTCATGATTTGTATAGAACAACTATGGAGATGATATCTGAAGCTCATAACGTAGAGGGGTTGTCGCGAGAACGATACATGACACTGTGTATGTTAGACGTAAATAATCTGAAAGAGATGAATGATTTTTTTGGTCACTCTATGGGAGATCATCTTTTGCGTGTGACTGTAGAAAAAATTAAACAAGTGGTTCGGTCAACAGATATGGTGGGTCGCGTTGGAGGAGATGAATTTTCTATTATTTTTCGATCGAGGATTGATCAGGGAAATGAATATCAGCAGGAGGAAGTTGAAAAATTGCTGGGACTGAAAGTTTTGTGTGCTGTGACTGATGGGCAAGAAATTATTCAGTCCGATGTGCAGACGTTGATGAATAGTGAAATTCATCAGGGAAAGCACATTCCGTTGCGAAAATTGTTTGGAACAGTAGCAGTTGGAATTCATTCTTATTCAGTGAGCGAACTGCAAAAACAGCTACAACAAGCAACGATTGTAGCAAAAGAAGTTTTTCGGACGAAAAATAAATCGTTTACAGAGGGTGAACTACAGCAACAGATTGAAGAGGAATTGTTTGGATTATTGATGAAAACGCCAGATGAAAATATGTATGAAGCTAAACATACATGTAAACAAACATTGACTAGTACAGTGGCGATGTCAGCGGGTGTTTTTGATATTGAGCGGTTGAAGGCTGATTTGCGTATCAAAAAAGATAGGCTTAAGTTACAAGAACCAAATCAAAATTGTCTATAAAAATAAATTCAACATAAATGATATGGCGGGGCTGATCAGGGCGGTGAGGGGTGAAGTACCCCCAAAAGGCATGATCAGGAAGATAAGTAGTAAAAAGCCGTAGCGGTGCATGATCAATTCGTATTCGTAGGCGATATCGTTGGGAAGTATCCCAAGGATTATTTTGCTGCCATCTAATGGATGGATGGGAATCAGGTTAAACATGGCTAGCGATACATTAATAGTGATAGTGGCGGTGAGAAAAATGTTGAGCAGGGGAATTTCCAGCGCAAAGGTTTTCAGGAGATAGGAAAGAATGGCTGCCACGATCAGATTGGAAGCTGGTCCAGCCAGCGCAATTAGAGTGGCGTCGCGTCGGGGATTTTGGAGGTTGTAAGGGTCATATTCGACGGGTTTAGCCCAGCCAAGAGGGATAATGGGTGCACCTAGCGCGCGAAGACTGGAGGTGGCGAGCAGCATGGTGGTGCCGATGCGGTCGTAGTGATTGAGGGGATTGAGAGATAATCGGTCTTGCAGTCGAGCAGTTGGGTCACCAAGACGGTCGGCTGCCAAGGCATGAGAAAATTCATGGACGGTGATGGCGATGGTAACCGCGGCCAACCATATGAGCAATGAGAGAAGAAGTAGGATCATGAGTAGACAATTCGCCTGTTATTTGATAAGATCAGCTCTTGTCAGAGATGATTATATCAGAATAAAGGATAGTGATATGGCATACGCTTGTGAATATTGCGGCAAGACATTTGACTTGGGACACAATGTGTCTCATGCCAAGAATCGTACTGCTCGGATGCGTCGACCCAACTTGCATGAAAAGCGGGTGGTTGAAGAGACCGGTATTGTGCGTCGATTGTTGTGCGTAAAATGTGCCCGAACTGCACTTCGCCCTCAAGATCTTAAAGAGATCAAGACTGCCTCGGCAACAAAGTAAGAATTTTTTCAAAGTTTCGATCGGTTTTGCAGTGCTCACGCCCTTCGCTTCGCTTCGGATGATTGCGCGCTGAAAACCTGAATCTCCATTTTGTATTGGGCTGCGCGCTCAAATTCTTGGACTTCTGCATCACTTCAATATTTTTATAATAGTCATGATTGCGCGCTGAAAACCTGGATCTCCATTTTTTACTTTCCATACCTTCCATACTTTTATACTTTCCATACTTTTCTCTGTATACTGATTCCATGGGAATTAAGTTTGATGATCGAGTATTGGTGGTATTAACCACATCACCGGCGGGTTTGGGGCATATCCGGGTGACTAATGCTCTGCAGCAGGGTTTGTCGGAAAAGACACGATTATCGGTGATGGGAGTGTCAGATCCGGGGATGCAGTGGATTCATCGGTTGACCAGTCGGAATGATTTTCTAAAGAAGGTGATGGAATTTACGCAGGAGAACCCAACAGCGGAACAAATGTTTTCCGGGCGATATCGGCAGTGGCTGAGAACGCACACCGATACCGCAGCCAAGCAACTCATGTCGCTGGTGACTCACGCATGGCCGCAACCTGAAGTAGTCGTGGTGTTGGCGACGCATTTTGGATTGGCGCATCAATTGGCTGCGATGAAACAAGAGTTGATTAGAAAGCTGGGAGTGAAGTTGATTGTAGCGGTGGTGGTGACGGATGATAGTCCGCAATTGATGTGGGCGGTAAATGGAGTGGATTTGATTTTTGTACCCAGCAACACGACGCGTGAGCAATTGTTGATGCACTTGTTGCGTGCGGGGGGGGATATTCCAGAGGTAAAGACTATACCATATCCCATTAGCGTGCTGCTGGGGGAAATGTTATCTGAGGAGGAATACAAGGAGCGGATGAGCCAAGCAAAGGGAAAAGAACTGCGGATCATGGTGCCGATTTCTGGGGCGGCAGTGCAATTATCGTATTATCAGGACTTAATAGGATCGCTTTCGGCTGATGGAGTAAAAACGACCGTGGTAAGCCGGGATTCAGCTCAAACTAACGACTTTCTGACATGGTGTAAGAGTCAATCAGAAGTGACAGTTGTAGCCCATCAAGCCGATCCTGATGTGGTGGCGGCATATGATGATGAATACATGTCCTCGGTGATTGGGGCAGAGGTGACCAAGCCATCAGAACAGGCGTTTAAAGCACTGTTTACACCCAAACAACGTGGTGGAGCAGCATTGTTGTTTAGCCCTCCGGTAGGACGCCAAGAAAAAGATAATTTAGCATTTTTACGTCGACATCGGTTGATTCCCTCAGTAGACGATCAAGCGCGCTTAAATGAGTGGTGTTTACGGGGAAATCGGATTCATATAACGTCGTCATTACTTGAGCGGGCGCGGCATTGGCGGGGTGTACTATTGCCGGAAAGTGGGTTATGGGCTGGAGTAGCAGTCAAACGACTTATTGAGGTGGGAGTGTTGTCGGCAATGACTCGGTTTACGGGATTTTTGGAAGGACATCAGGAAATCCGGTGTGATGGGGTGAATGATATTTGGAAATCGCTAAAAGACTTGACGTAAACAGGCCTTAACCTTGATTTTTCAGTATATTATGGGATAATATTTCCATGTTTAATGTTGAACAAACTGGTGGTCGTACCTTTCCAACCGATGCGTATCGGATATCGGAAAATTTCTTTTCAACCTATGGGATTGATGGGGTGACTGCGATGGACGCAGTTATGCAACAAAAAGCATTTGATGGTCAGGCAAATGCATATCTTGAAGGACGGGCAGTGGGATCGAAGGAATATGGAATGGATGTGTTGGGAGTAAACGGCAAGAAAGCAACATTTCATGATTTGTATAGAACAACTATGGAGATGATATCTGAAGCTCATAACGTAGAGGGGTTGTCGCGAGAACGATACATGACACTGTGTATGTTAGACGTAAATAATCTGAAAGAGATGAATGATTTTTTTGGTCACTCTATGGGAGATCATCTTTTGCGTGTGACTGTAGAAAAAATTAAACAAGTGGTTCGGTCAACAGATATGGTGGGTCGCGTTGGAGGAGATGAATTTTCTATTATTTTTCGATCGAGGATTGATCAGGGAAATGAATATCAGCAGGAGGAAGTTGAAAAATTGCTGGGACTGAAAGTTTTGTGTGCTGTGACTGATGGGCAAGAAATTATTCAGTCCGATGTGCAGACGTTGATGAATAGTGAAATTCATCAGGGAAAGCACATTCCGTTGCGAAAATTGTTTGGAACAGTAGCAGTTGGAATTCATTCTTATTCAGTGAGCGAACTGCAAAAACAGCTACAACAAGCAACGATTGTAGCAAAAGAAGTTTTTCGGACGAAAAATAAATCGTTTACAGAGGGTGAACTACAGCAACAGATTGAAGAGGAATTGTTTGGATTATTGATGAAAACGCCAGATGAAAATATGTATGAAGCTAAACATACATGTAAACAAACATTGACTAGTACAGTGGCGATGTCAGCGGGTGTTTTTGATATTGAGCGGTTGAAGGCTGATTTGCGTATCAAAAAAGATAGGCTTAAGTTACAAGAACCAAATCAAAATTGTCTATAAAAATAAATTCAACATAAATGATATGGCGGGGCTGATCAGGGCGGTGAGGGGTGAAGTACCCCCAAAAGGCATGATCAGGAAGATAAGTAGTAAAAAGCCGTAGCGGTGCATGATCAATTCGTATTCGTAGGCGATATCGTTGGGAAGTATCCCAAGGATTATTTTGCTGCCATCTAATGGATGGATGGGAATCAGGTTAAACATGGCTAGCGATACATTAATAGTGATAGTGGCGGTGAGAAAAATGTTGAGCAGGGGAATTTCCAGCGCAAAGGTTTTCAGGAGATAGGAAAGAATGGCTGCCACGATCAGATTGGAAGCTGGTCCAGCCAGCGCAATTAGAGTGGCGTCGCGTCGGGGATTTTGGAGGTTGTAAGGGTCATATTCGACGGGTTTAGCCCAGCCAAGAGGGATAATGGGTGCACCTAGCGCGCGAAGACTGGAGGTGGCGAGCAGCATGGTGGTGCCGATGCGGTCGTAGTGATTGAGGGGATTGAGAGATAATCGGTCTTGCAGTCGAGCAGTTGGGTCACCAAGACGGTCGGCTGCCAAGGCATGAGAAAATTCATGGACGGTGATGGCGATGGTAACCGCGGCCAACCATATGAGCAATGAGAGAAGAAGTAGGATCATGAGTAGACAATTCGCCTGTTATTTGATAAGATCAGCTCTTGTCAGAGATGATTATATCAGAATAAAGGATAGTGATATGGCATACGCTTGTGAATATTGCGGCAAGACATTTGACTTGGGACACAATGTGTCTCATGCCAAGAATCGTACTGCTCGGATGCGTCGACCCAACTTGCATGAAAAGCGGGTGGTTGAAGAGACCGGTATTGTGCGTCGATTGTTGTGCGTAAAATGTGCCCGAACTGCACTTCGCCCTCAAGATCTTAAAGAGATCAAGACTGCCTCGGCAACAAAGTAAGAATTTTTTCAAAGTTTCGATCGGTTTTGCAGTGCTCACGCCCTTCGCTTCGCTTCGGATGATTGCGCGCTGAAAACCTGGATCTCCACTTTTGTGCTATGTCTGCACGATTTAAACTCCCCGCGATGAAAACCTGGATTTCCACTTTTTATACGTGATAGGGAACGTGGTGCTTGAAGGCACTGGCGTTGACTTGTTGGATGACTGCCTTTACCAGAGATTCAGCATGGCCGGAAGCAACGATTTGATCTGAAGTTTGATTTTTTTCAAGTAACATAAGGATGGGATCGGCTTGGGCATAAGTGAAACCTAATTCGGTGGTATCGGTTTGGCCGGGCCAGAGGTCGGCGGTGGGGGATTTGTCGATAATGGCTTGAGGAACGCCTAAATGCTTGGCAAGATCAATCACTTCCGTTTTAAACAAGTGGCGAATAGGTTCTAGGTCAGAAGCCTCGTCACCAAAGCGAGTGAAATACCCAAGCATAGATTCAGATTTGTTTTCGGTACCTATGACTAATGCGTCATAGACTTTGGCTTGGTCGTAGAGGACAAGCATGCGGGTACGGGCAGCGAGATTGGCCAGGCGGAGTTTGTTGTTTGTCAGTGATTCGAAGTCAGAATTTGGAGTGCTCGACTCCCGCAAGCGGGGCGCGCGGCTCAAGCGCTCAAATTCTTGGACTTCTGCATCACTTTCCATACCTTCCATACTTCTATACTTCCCATACTTTCTTATAATTCTCCAGGATTTTTGGATGATGCTGCCGATGGGGAGGATATGAAAATGATCGGGGGGGAGGCCGGCAGCGAGGGCTGCATTTTGCGCGTCTTGTTGGTGAATGGGATTGGAATGTTTGGCGGGTAGGGAAAAGGCATGGATGTGGTCTGGCCCAAGCGCTTTGGCGGTAAGAAAGAGTGAGGTGGCAGAATCGATGCCCCCAGACAAACCAATGACGGCAGTATTTTTGTTGGTTTCAACAAATGTCTTTTTGATAAATGCGATGCATGTATCAGTAACGGGACTATTCATATAAATGATGTTCTTTTATATATGCTTCGATAATGGGATTCATTATACGAGATATCGATTGATGGGTGGAGAGACGTTCGCGAACCAAGGTGGAGGAAATATTGGTAATGACTTGGGTGGGGGATTCTAACAGTTCCATGTTGGGGAAGGTGACATCGTGACGGTGGCTGCCTCTGGGGTAAACATAGAAATGCATTTCTTGGAGCAGTTCTTGCCAGTTGCCCCATTTGGTAAACGTGGGAAGTTGGTCGGAACCCATGAGGAAAGAAAAAGTGTGTTCGGGATACTGTTGTTTAAGGAGTTGAAGGGTTTGATAGGTTGATCCCTCTGAATGAGAATCAATTTCTATCGAGCAGACTTTAACACTTTGTTTGTTTATCTCGATCGGTTTTGCAGTGCTCACGCCCTTCGCTTCACTTCGGATGATTGCGCGCTGAAAACCTGGATCTCGATAAGGTATGTCGACTAATAGATTACACATAGCGAGGCGGTCGGTGGCAGGAGCGAGGTCTTTGCCAAAGGCATGGTTGTAGGTGGGGAGGAGCCAAAGTTCATCAATGTTGGGAATCAGCTCAAATGCTTGCTCAATGACGATTTGATGACCAAGGTGAGGGGGATTGAATGAGCCGCCGAAAAGAAGGATGTTCATGGTTATTCGTTGTCGATGAAAGTACCTGCAGGAAAATGATACTTTATACCATTTCCTTGCATCAATTCACCATCTTCTCCAAAAAACTCGACGCGTCCACCTAGGTCGCTAACAATAACTTTAGTACCGTCACCCAACACGGCTTCGATTTTTTCTTCGGGAGTGATGTAGTAGAAATTACTTGCGATTTTATCTGGAGACATAATATTTATTCTACTATTTAATTTGGTTTTTAATTTGGTTGAAGTGGGTGGGTTGGCCGCCTTCAAGTTGGACAATGATATATGGTTCAAAGGAAATAATCTTCATGCGTTTTTCGCCCTTGGAGGTGTTGACGATGGTCCAGAGAGATGGGTAGCCGGCGAGGGCACGGGGTAAGCGGCATAAAAACATTCGTTCGACATATGTCTTTGACTCGACTCGGCTCCCTTCGGATCCCTGCGTCGTCAAATCCACATGTCTGCACGAACAATAATTTAATGCCTTTTGGAGGTGTTTTGAGGGGAAATCTTCTAGTTTGGGGGAGAGATTTTGGATGGCTGTCCAGGGGATGAAGCCGTCGTCACGTTTGAGGAGGGCGGCGTAAGGGGTGGGAGAAAGTTTAGGCTGCGTCGTCAAATCCACATGTCTGCACAACTCACAGAGCCATTCGGGTAATTTTTCTGCGCCGAGGGTATAGAGTTTTTCGTAGAGGGTTTCGCGGGTGTCTTGGTTGGTGATGGGAATTTCACTTTGAGCAATGATGTCGCCACCATCAAGCTTGTCAGACATTTTCATCAGAGTGATGCCGGTGATCGTTTCACCGCACATAATGGCCCATTCGGCGGGATTGGCGCCACGGTAGGCGGGGAGAAGGGAGAAATGGAGGTTGAGAGAGCCTAGTTTGGGATAGTTTAACCAAGATTCTGGCAAAATTTTGCCATACCCTGCCGTGATGAAATAATCTGGACGTTTTTCAATTTGTTCGTCATTATTTTTTGACTCGACTCGGCTCCCTTCAGCTTCGACAGGCTCAGCTTCGGATCCCTGCGTCGCAAAAAACAATTGCCTGCACAAATTTTCATCATTTGGTAATTGGGAGGGTGTGTGAACAGGGATGGAGTGTTGCTCTGCCAGGAGGTGGACGGGGGTTTTGGTGATGATTTGTTTGCGACCAACAGGCATGGGAGGAGTGGTGATGACGCCAACGACATCGATATCTGGGTGATCGATAAGTGATTTAAGGATAAGGGCGGAGTAGTGCTGGAACGAACCAAAAAAGACAATACGCATACTCGCTATTATATCAGGTTATATATTATAGGTTGCTTTTTTATCATTTTTAACGTATAGTGCCTGCCACAATGAATTTATCTGAATTAGCAAGAGAACATATTCCTGTTGGATGGGGTGAACGCGTTCGTGGAGGAGATTTCACCGTGCTTGATTGGATGACGGTATTGTTGCAGAAATGGGGGTGGCAGGGTGAGGTTACTGGAGATACATACGTTGATCATAATGCTAATGGTTCAGCAATCACTGTAGTGGAAGAACCCTTTGATATTCATATAGGTATGAATCAAGATAATAATCTTTTGTATATGATGATGGGCAAGAATGAGGGAGAAAATATAGATCATACTTTGGTTTCTCGATTAATTCGGGATAAACGAGGATGGAGTGTTGATTTGCGTGGCGATCTGATTCCCCAAATAAAAAAAATGATATAGTGGAAGAAAGGAATAATGGAGGTATTTATGGGTGAATCAGGCGATGTCCAACAAGGTGCAGAATTTGGTGCACTTCAGGTTAAGGGTGATGGTCCAGATGTGAGTGATTTGACTTGGGATAATGTTAAGAATAGATTTCCGGGAGTTGTTGATGAAAGTCCTAAGTTAAATGATGTTGAAGAGATAAAACAGCCTGTTGTAAACACTGAAAATCATGAAGTAAGTGCAGAGCAATTGTCTTCAGATGACACAACTAAACCATTGCACCTTGATGAGACTGAAGCAGTAACATCAGCTTTCGGAATAGGAGAAATGCCACCAAGTCCTGGAAATGATATGTTAATCCGTCTGTTTGAAAAAGGTGAAACAGTAAGTCTACCCGTTTCACCAAATGGGGAGCCAGTTACGTTGCGTCAAGATCCCCAGACGAAAGACTTCTATCTAAATGGGGAAAAAGTTGATCCTTCAGATAGTTCGAGAATGGATGCAGTAGCATTGACCGTCGGTCAGATGAAGGAAATGTTAAACTCTTCTACCAGGCGATGAGTTGGGTGGGGTCGGGGATGTTGACGAGGTTGTTGCCGCTGTCAAAATACAGCTCGGTGTCGTTCTTCTTGATGTAATCTGTGAAGAGAATGCCTTCAAGGTGGTCGTATTCGTGTTGGATAACTCGGGCGAAAAAATTGGAGAAAATGTCGGTTTTTTCAACGAGGGATGATAATTTTTCTTTTTCAAATGCCCCATCGACTGTTTGATATTTAACCGTGACTTGAGCATAACGGGGAACAGGGCCATAGAGTGCGGGAACAGAGAGACATCCTTCAAGAGCGGGCCGTTCTTCATCTTCCCCTAGGGTTTGTTCCTTGGAGTGGCTCACAATTTCTGGGTTGATAAATACTTTAATTTCACTGGGCGGAGTGCCTTTGTCAGTATGGTTTAAGTCAAATACAGGGGGAAGATAAGTGACGAAAACACGTTTGTGTTCACCGACTTGCACAGCGGATAAACCAACTCCAGGAGGATTGTTGGATTTAATGAGCGTATCAACCAAGTTGTTGATAAATTGTTTGTCGTTTTGAGTAATACGAGTTATGGGCAACGATTTTTGTCGGAGCCGATTGTCGGGGACAGTGATGAACTTTAAACGCATAGGTGCGTATTCTACCATGCCTGTTTATTTTTTAGCTGAAGAAGCGGTAGCGATTCGGTTGAGTGCATCTTTAATATTAGGATTATTGGGATTTATATGGAATAGGCTATATTCATATTGATACTTAGCTTCTTGGGGTTTTCCCATAGCTTCCAAAAGTAATCCGTATTGATAGTGCGATTCCTCATCATTAGGTTTCAGCTCAACCGATTTTTGGAATAGCTTTTGAGCATCATCTGTACGACCAAGTTGTTTAGCGATTAGAGCCAAGTTATACCAGAGTTTGGGATCGGTGGGGGAAAGTTTAATTGCAGCTTGGAGAGTAGCTCCGGCTTCGACGATATATTCAGGATTAACGGCAGTGAGGTTGATGAAGATTTTGGCTCGACTTCGGTAATAGTTGAGATGGTATCGATTAAGATTCAGGGTGCGGTCAGAGAGTTGGATGGCAAGTTGCGCCGCTTGAGATGCTTGGGCGATTTGTCCTCCTGCAGCACTACGGGCAGCAATTTCTGAAAATGTTTGGGCAAGTTCGTCGGTGTAGAGCGGTTCTTCAGGGACGGCACGGATGGCATCTTGAAGTTTGTTGATGGCGACTTGGTAATTTTGACCGCTACTGGCAGCTCGGCCGGTATTATAGTCGAGGTCAGCAACTAGACCGCGATTTACAGCAACAAGAAGGAGAAGTATGGTAATTCCCGTGAGACTAAATCCGAGATATTGAGCGGTTGTGAGTGGAGAGGATTTATACGTTTCTTTTTCGGAAGATGATTCTGACAAAAGAATGGCGAGGGCTGGGAATAGAAAAAGGAGCGTGTTAACGGGGACCGTGGAAAAGCCAAAGAAATTGCTGATGCATAAGGCAAGGAAGCCGGATAATAGAGCAGATAGGGTATAGGGTATAGGTGATAGTTCTTTTTTTTCTGACCCCTGACCCCTGACCCCTATCAACTGTTTTAGACTCCAAAATACAAACGAGCCTAAGAAGAATAAATACGTTCCAAGACCAACGAACCCTGTGGTGGCGGCGAAATTGAGAAATTCATTGTGAGCTTTGTTGTAGAGGAAATTCCACTCGGAAACGAGATTGTGTTCAACGGGCCGAACATTGTAATAGGTGTAGGCAAAGGTTTCCACGCCGGTGCCAAACAGTGGATTTCGTTTGGCTAATTCCCA
>CAZKMY010000020.1:10913-15124 GCA_964554085.1 uncultured Pseudomonadales bacterium | reverse complement strand
GTTTTTCAAGTTTGATCGGCCCGACGGCGATACGAACTAGATCAATTACTTGCAAACCGACGGACTCACACATACGGCGAACCTGGCGATGTTTACCTTCGTGAATGATAAATTCCAGAAGTGTTCCATCTTTGGTATCTTCAATTAATTCAACCTGAGCTGGGGCGGTAGTACCTTCGGACAAATGAATCCCATTCTGGAGTTTTTCAATTTTACGATCGGTAACCTGACCAGTTACGACAACTCGATAGGTTTTATCAATATGATATTTGGGATGAGTGAGGCGATGGGTCAATTCCCCATCATTGGTCAGCAACAATAGTCCATGCGAATCTTTATCCAGGCGACCTACAGGATAGAGCCGGAAGTGAGATTTGACTAAATCCACCACTGTGGTTTCCCCTGTACGGGAGCTGGAAGCAGAAATAATGCCAACGGGTTTATTGATCCAGTAGTAGACGTTTTTTTCGGCTGATTTGATCACCATGCCATCGACTGCAACTTGATCTTTTTCTGGATCAATTTTAGTTCCTTGCTCAGTGACAACTTCGCCATTGATGGCAATCCGTTTATCATTGATCATTTTTTCAATGGCGCGACGGGAAGCAATCCCTTGGTGGGCTAGAAATTTTTGAACACGCATTGTCATGTTGGTTATTCTTTATCCATGTTATAAGGATAACGTTTAAGGTTTCTATTAATCTGTTCAGTCGTCGCGTCTGCATTTTCAGCTTGTATATCATTTTTTGGTAACGGTGGTTTTTGGTCGTTAGGTGACTCTTCCTCTACTCCCTCGGTGTTGTTTTTTACCTCAATTGCAGAAGGAAGCCTCTCGAATATCCTGTGGAAATACTCTGCTGGCGTTTCTTGTCGGGGAGGTGCTGCTGGTTTTTTATTTTCTTGTTGGTCAGGGAAAAGCCCCGGAATAGTAGGCTGTTCAGTCATAGGCCTATATTATATCATTTCACTAAAGCAATGACGAGTGCTCCAGCAGTCATAAGGACTGACCCAACAACAACAGGAGTCGAGATTTTTTCGTGTAAAAACATTCCTGCCAAAATGATGGTGAGAACAAGACTGAGTTTATCAATAGGTACCACTTTCGACGCTTCACCCAATTGAAGTGCTCGGAAATAGAAGAGCCAGGAAAGCCCGGTAGCAATACCTGACAAGATTAAAAATATCCAGGTGGTCTTGGATAACTCGCTGACTTTTGAACCCAAACCTTGAGCAAACACAATGCCCCAAGCGAAAATAAGAATCACAGTAGTACGGATAGCGGTGGCCAAGTTACTATTTACGTCTTTGATACCGATTTTTGCAAGAATTGATGTGGCGGCAGCAAAGATAGCGGACAGAAATGCGAACAGTAACCATTGCATATTGGCCATAGTATACTGGAATGTATGAGACCTTTGCCATTAGTAACACCTGAAAACAAACGTTTGTACTGGGCGTTTGGTTTGGTTGCGGGTTCGTGGTTGATTTGCCTGCTGATTAGCGCCGTTCTTTATGTGGTACATCAACGAGAACTTGCAAAAATTGTTCCGCAACCTACGGAAAAACTACAACAATTTTCTTCTGAGACTGAATTTCGAACCTATTTTCAAGATCAACAACAAAACAATATGACACGGATGGTAGGAGACGTCATGTTGAGCCCATCAACCGTGGGTAAAGGCATGGCGATGCCTGCAGAAATAGCAAATTATGAATCAACAGTTCCGGCGCCAGAGCGGGTATCAGAAACAAATGTTCAGGTTAAAGGGATCGATGAGCCCGATATTGTAAAAACAGACGGTACGCATATTTATATCGGTGGTGAATCATATCGATACTACGCAAAACCGGTACGAGCTATGGAGTCATCAATTATGCCGATGCCACCTATGCAGGAAGTGAATAAGAATCAGATTATTCAAGCTTTGCCGGTAGAAACGATGAAGACGGTAGGGACATTTGATGTTCAAGGAGATCTTCTTTTGACAGATGAGCAGTTGGTAGTAATAGGAAGCCGGAAAATTGTGGGGGTTGATGTAAAGAATCCAGCTGCTCCAAAGGAAATCTGGAGTTATTCCCTGTCAAACAATCAATCAGTAACCACTGCTCGGCTGGTGGATGGAACAATCGTGTTGGTGACAGAATCCCGGGTCTACACCTCGATTCCCTGTCCCATCCCTTTATTTGGTGAGGGAGGCAAGGAAATGGCGATTCGATGTACTGATGTCTGGCGGCCAACATCTACCATTTCTGTGGATTCTACCTATACCGTGCTCCAACTTAACCCTAAAGATGGAATGGTCCAGCACCAAGTTTCGTTTGTTGGCTCGGCAAGTCAAACTGTGATCTATGTATCACCGACGACGGTATATGTTTCATTTACTAAATCTGCCAACTGGAGCAAGTTGACGGTGGATTTTTTGATGGATGATAGTGATAAGTTAATAACTCCAGAAGTGAAAGAGCATTTGCAGCGAGTGATGACTCTGGATATTAGTGATGCTGCCAAGCAAGTAGAAGTGGATACGATCTTGGCGAAATACACTGCCAATATGAGTGATGATGACCGGTTGCAGTGGGAAACGGAGCGAAATAATTTAATGACTGAATATGTTGATTTGCATAAGCGGGAGTTGGAGCAAACCTATATTGCCAAAATACCTTTAGCAGATTTTTCTGTGGCAGCTTTGGGTGAAGTCCCGGGACGCCCTCTAAACCAGTTTTCGTTGGATGAATATCAAGATACGTTTCGGATTGCCACGACCGTAGGCGGAAGGAGTGTGGGGGGTGGTGCGAAAAGCGCCAACGATGTCTATGTCCTGGATTCCGGTATGAAAGTAGTGGGATCGGTGACTGATTTGGGTAAAGAGGAGCGGATTTATGCGGTGCGGTTTATGGGCAAGTCGGGATATGTGGTGACGTTTAAAGAGACTGACCCGTTGTATGTGCTGGATTTATCCAATGCTGCGGCTCCAAAAGTTGTGGGTGAATTGAAGATCCCAGGATATTCATCTTATCTCCATCCACTTACCGATACGTTGTTGGTGGGAATTGGTAAAGAAGATAGCCAAGTCAAAGTGTCTTTGTTTGATGTGGCTAATCCTGCGCAGCCTACTGAAGTGAGTAAATATATGTTGACGGATTATTGGAGCCAAATCATATCAACTCACCATGCATTTTTGCAGGATGCCAAACACCACCTGTTCTTTTTACCGGGAGATAAGGGTGGATATATTTTTGGATATGAGGATAATGCCCTAAAACTGCTCAAAACAGTTGAGGGTAATGGGATTAAGCGAGCTTTGTATATCAATGATAATCTCTACTTGATTGCCGACAACAAAATTACGGTGGTATCAGAAACTGACTGGAAAATAGTCAATACGTTGGAATGGTAAGATAACCCCATGATTGTTGGGATTAATAAGCCAGTGGGACCAACCTCTCACGACATTATCTACCAGGTGCGACGAATTACTCATGTCAAACGGGTTGGGCACGCGGGGACGTTGGACCCTGCCGCAGCGGGCGTGTTGGTGGTGGCAATTGGCCGAGAATTCACCAAACAATTGGGAACGATTACTGATCATGATAAAGAATATGTGGCGACAGTAACTTTGGGAGCAACGAGTAGTACGGATGATCGGGAGGGAGAGATAATAGAAAATAGGGTTCAGGGTATAGGGGTTAGTAGAAAAGAAATTGATGAAATACTACAAAAATTTGTGGGGGCAATTATGCAAGTGCCACCGGCGTATAGTGCTATAAAGATGGATGGTAGGAAGGCATATGACTTGGCACGAAAAGGGGTTGAGGTAAATATGGAACCCCGGGAAGTGGTGATTCATTCAATTGAAGTGGTGTCTTTTGCCTACCCTGAATTGGTAATAAAAGTGCATTGCGGTAAGGGAGTGTATATCCGCTCGTTAGCTCGTGACATTGGTGCCGCTTTGGGTACTGGCGGATATATGTCAGCATTGACCAGAACCCGTGTGGGAGATTTTCGGATAGAAGATAGCATGACAATACCTGAGTTTGAACAATTTTGGGCAAAGAATAGTGAGATCGTTTGATCGTTAGGTAGTTTGGTTGTTTTAAATCATAACTGAAATGAAATTATCAACACAACAAATTTCTGATTTTAGAAAAATAATTTTTCCGTATTATTCTGAAAAAGCTAGAGATTTACCGTGGCGAAAAACGGAAGATCC
>CAZKMY010000020.1:0-10813 GCA_964554085.1 uncultured Pseudomonadales bacterium | reverse complement strand
CGAACCATTTATATCCATCATTTTTTTGCTGATAAAGTTGATGTTGATGACAAAGACATATTACCCTTGGTTCTCGCAACCATGGACCGAGACAATCCTCGCAAATGGTTTAATGCGCTCATGGATTACGGTACTGACCTTAAGGAACAATTCCCCAACCCAACGCGCAAAAGTAAGACCTATGCTAAACAATCACCCCTCAAGGGATCGGTCCGCGAGGTCCGTGGCTGGATCATGAAACAGTTGAGTACAAAGCTAACGTTATCTTTAATTGAAATTAAAACATGTTTTGGTAATAACGACCCACGCATTCCCAAAGCTATTGCCGGCCTTGTTAAGGACGGTCTGGTTGTTGCGCGGGAAACTAAACTCACACTATGCTAAATTGAGATATATGGAACAAATCCCCAATAACACTGATCAACTACCACCTCAGATCCCACTAACCGTTCCAACGCCCCCTACTGCAGATTATTTATCTCCCCTCACTCCTCCTTTACCGCCCCTTCCCATTCCAGCGCCTCCCATTGTAGTTAAACAGTCGGTTATTCAACCATGGCATATAGGAGTAGTTGTTGGGTTATTTATCCTTTCGGCTGGCGGATATTTTGGGTATCACCGTTTTATAGCAAAGGATCTTTCATCGACTCCAGAAGGAAAAATTGTCGGCCGAGTACTATCATCCTCTGAATGGTCAGCGGTTCAACAAAGCATGAAAGATTCAGATACATTATTAGCGGCGATTCCGAAGACGGCAACCTTGACAGAAAAAGTCTCGGCGCCAACAACGATAGCCACCGCTTACCAACAAGTGGATCAAACGCTTCAGCCATCATCGCTTGTTCCTCAGACCGAATCGTCTGTTGCCCAGCCGTACCGAGCTCACCTAGGATATACCATTAAGGGGTTGTTTCAGAGTACAGATGCTGGGGAAGAACCAGTGGATTTGACTGTTTCAACGTTGGCAATTTCAAACCAAGGTAAACGCCAGGTCGACATGATTATGAATGGAAGCTGGGGTAAGCTAAAACTATATGAGAGCGGGATGAATGCTCTTCATATTTCGGCAATTAGTGAGAATGAAGACACTGCCTTGGTTAATATTGAAGTTTCCGATTATTTAGCAGTGTTACTTCACCGACTTCAAAATCCTTCAACCAGTAGTTCATCTGGGGTAATCAACTTTGATACCGATGAGATTTATCCATATTTTGGAAAATATGTATCAGTCCCAGTCGTTGACGATCAACCAACCAAGGCTCCAACTCAGCTGGATAAGGAAATTGCCGATGGGGTCAATGTGGCATATGCCGAAACGATCGGATCGATTGATGCTTATCTGGTTCCAAACTCTAAACAAGCACTTACTTCTGGACCAACAGATGAATTAGGAATTGTCCTCGTCGACATTGATAAAAATAAACTATTATCAACGCTAGGAATGTTTGTTGACAAGGTTTCAAATTTATCCGAGCAACATAAAAGTGAATTCGAGCAATTATGCCAAGGGAAAAGTCGCCATTGCTTAGCAAGAACCGATTATTTCTCAGCTACACAAGCTGGCATGCTCAAGGCATCGCTTGGTGAATTATTCAATATGATTACTATTGAAAAGACCGGGTTGATTGTGGATGCCAAAACAATGGCAGTCCGAGGTATTGCTGCAGACATTACTCACAATAAGTCAGCACTTTTTAGTCAGTTACAGTTATCTTTTAGTTACTACTCGACTAATGAAGTTGAAGTAACTCCCATCTTCACCCCTGAATTCGTGACAAAGATTGGTGATTCAGCATCACAAATAAGTAGTATTGGTGCTGATAAAAACAATAAACTCTATAAGGATAATCAAGCATACATCCGAGGCTTGAGTGGTGGTATTTGGCAGGCGATCGCGGCAAAAGGCGGTGAATACTGTAATCAACAACACCAACCAGCTTTTTGCATGACGGAACAGTCAGATTGGAATATTTATGAATCAGATACTAGTGCAGATGTCACATTCTCGTACCCGCTGGAACACAAACTTGCGGAACCAAATGCATCCGTGCAATTAAATTCACCTAAAGACCCATATTCTGAAAACTGCGTGTATGAAAAAGTACCAGGCACATACGACCTACCCTATGATTATTATAAAGATATAACCACACCTCAGGGGGTTCATTTACGATTATCTTTGAGAAAAGGTTCTAACGACGAATTGAGTGGGTTTGTGTGCGTGCCAGGGACAGGTGGCTATTCGACAAAAACGCCGTATGCAGGAGAAATTAGATTGTTCAGTAGCCATATGAGTAGCGACGCAACGTTGGAAACAATAAGCACCCTTCTACGAGACATTTCTGTGAAGGGTGACCTTGGGGATAATTGGAAAATGACAGAGCCATTAATTATAAATCAGGCCGATTACCCAGAACGAAAACAGATAATTCAGATTAGCCCAACAACGTATTACGACGAAAAAAAGGCTTCACATTCAGCCGAGTTGATGCAAATAAATAATGCCGATGATAATGGAGTTCACTGTCTCACTTCCAATGAATACGTATTGCAAAGTTATGGAGCCAAATCGGGAGTTGAGACGATTGTAGAGGCACCACCGGGACTTGCCATGTGTTTGAGTGAGTCTACTTGCTCAATATGTAGTTCAAAAGGATCATGGGAAGAACAAGCAGATTTGTCAGCTTGCTCATTATTGCGATGCAATATGAACAGTCAAAGTCAGAATGAAAATTCTTCTGCAATAAAGTAATGATTAAAAAATGTATGCCAAAGCCAAAGTTAAGACAAGTCCTTTTCTGGATTGTAATAAGTCTGGCATTGCTCTCGGCAATAACTACTTTTCGCACGTATTTCCTCAAGAAAAGTGTTAAGGATTGTAGTTTTAAGGAATTTAGTAATCAAAAAATAATTCCAACTCTCCAGCAAATTCCCTCGACGAGTATTATTGTTTATTCGGAAAAAAATAAAAATGTCATCCAGATGTTTGATGCTGAAATTTTCAAGAGTGCTATTTTAGAAAAAATAAATACCGATTGCCGATCGGAAGTGTATAAAAAAAACAATCGGTCAGACGAAGATATCGCATATTACGTGCGAACGTGCGAACGTGATAAGAAAAATTGGAATGTTGTGAACTCGTTTATAGATTTCTCTAAAAAAACCATCGATTATGAGGAATTACACAAGAAAATTAAAAACTATCATTTCTCTGGGGAGAATGATGAAGATTTAATTTTACTTGAGTTGTCTAGCTTGATTTCTTATTCATTTGAGTCTGGAAATGTCACTCTTCAAGATCTGTCTGGAAAAATCGTAAACTCAATGATATATAAGGAGGAAGGCATGGCAAATTGCTATGACATGTCAAGATCCTACACTTATGAATTACCTGATGGAACCGTTTTTATTGATGAATATAATCGCATGCCATAATGTTGTTTTGATCACATTGAAACTCTTAGAATAATTCGGGGTGGAGGTAACGGGAAAGGGCGAGGCAAACTGCTTCAGTGTACCCTGTGGTCCGAGTAACCGCGCCGTTTGTCATCAGGCCAAATTGTCCCTCTGCCTGTTTAGCATTTTGGCGATGAAAGACGATATCAATGACATCCCCCAATTCTTTTCCTTCGTGAATGAGTTTCATCATGGATTCGGGGGTATGAATGCGACCCGTGGAAGCAATTCCTTCTCTCCCCTGTCGATCAATAATAACAATCCAACCACAATCAAACCAATCATTGTTGATTTGTTCTAATCCCCCTTCTAAGCCAACACCGTACTCAGCTTCGGGATTATCATTCAAAGCTGACTTAGCGCGATTGCGGGCGCCCGTGATTGATTCTGTGACAGACATGGGTTGATCGCTAACCCTGGATGTGGTTTTGTATCCCACCGCTTCCCAGGATACTTGAGGCCAAACTTTGGAAAAACCAAGGCGAACTGATTCGACTTTAACAGGATTTTGGGATCCCACTGCAATATGTTTCATCGGCTTAGTTTACTGTGGTTTTTGAAGATTGTCTAAATCTCGGAGAATTTCTGCCACATGCTTGGCTGGTTGAACATTGGGATAGACTTTGGCAATTTTTCCTTCAGGATCAATGAGATAAGAGACTCGGTGCGTGCCCAGGAATTCACGTCCCATGAATTTTTTGGGAGCATAGACTTGATAGGCTTTGACCGCGAGTTTATCGGGATCAGTAAGGAGTGGAAAAGGTAAATCAAATTTTTTGGCAAATTTTAGGTGACTTTCCGCGGTGTCCGTGCTGATGCCGTAGACCACAGCCCTCGCTTTGACGGATTCCCAATTATCCCGAAAGGAACATGCTTCGGTTGTACAACCAGGAGTGTTGTCTTTCGGGTAAAAATACAGGACAACCCAAGATCCTTGATTGTCAGTTAATTGATGGACCACTCCATTTTGGTCCGAGAGAGAGAAATTTGGAGCATTATCGTGAATGTTTAACATAGTGCTACCTATACTACCACTGTTTTAGTAGTATATTAAAAACAGTTTTACTTTGGTGTCAAGTTGTGGATAATAAACGGTATGTTGACTCATAAAGAAGTTATTGTCACTGGTCGAGTTCAAGGAGTCGGTTTTCGCGCCGGGGCTCGACATAAAGCGCGAAGGCTGCATCTTACTGGTTGGGTACAAAATCAAACTGATGGATCTGTACGGATGGAAGTAGAGGGAGAAGATTTACAAGTGGAAGCATTTTTACTTTGGTGCAAAGAGGGTAGTTTCTTGGCTCAAGTGAAGGATGTCGTAGTAAATCCAGGAGAAGTAATGTCTTTTACTACATTCGAGATACGGTAGTAACGATACTGACTATTGGCAAGTATAATGGAGCAATCATGATTCAAATTACAAAATGGATTCAGCAAAATTGGGTGTCTGCCGCAATTATTTTGGCGTGTGTGGGACTGTTGTATTGGTGGGTGGTTGGTTCCCAGCTACCTATTCCAGAAGCGGAAAAGAGTAAACCGGCAAATCAAATTCTATCCAATGATTGGTTTATGGGAAACATCAATGCCCCGATAAAAATGGTGGAGTATAGTGACTTCCAATGTCCGGCATGTCAGCAGTACAGCGGGGTAGATGCTCAGCTGGTAAAACTTTTTGGGGATCGAGTTGGGATTGCGTATCGAAATTTTCCACTACGCGAGATTCATCCGAACGCAAATTTAGCAGCCCAGGCAGCTGAAGCTGCTGGCAAACAAGGAAAATTCTGGGAGATGGCAGCCATTCTGTTTGAGAAGCAAACTGAATGGAGTGAAAGCACTCAACCGTTAGTTATTTTTGATACGTATGCCAAACAAATCGGAATTGATGCGGGCAAAATGGTAAAGGAAATCAATAGTCAGGAAATTAAGGCGTTGGTGGAAGCAGATTATCTGAGCGGATTGGTGGCTAAAGTGAATGCAACGCCAACGTTTTATGTGAATGGTCAAAAAATGAACAACTTAAGTGGACCCGAAGATTTAATTGCTCGGGTGGAGTTAGCACTTCAGGAAGCCACGGCTTCAGCAAAGAAATAGATTATGATGGATACATCAAGAATTAGACAAGATTTTCCTTTTTTTCGGGGACAAGTTAAGTCGGTTGTGTATTTTGACAATGCTTGTATGAGCCTCCGGCCATTTGAAGTAATTTCTGCCATCCGCACTTATTACGAAACCATGTCGGCATGTGCAGGGAGAAGCAATCATCATTTGGCGGCCATGGTAGCTCAAGCTGTAGATGAATCCCGTGAAGCAGTCAGGGTGTTTTTACATGCTAAGAAGAAAGAAGAAATTATCTTCACCCGAAATACGAGTGAAGGATTAAATCTCCTAGCCCGCTCCTTGCACCTGGAACCAGGTGATGTGGTGGTGATTAGTGATAAGGAACACAATTCGAATTTGGTCCCCTGGCTCTATTTACAAAAAACCAAGCGAATTGACGTGCGGGTGGTCCACTCAACAGACTCAAACGAAGCTGATTTGGCAAATTGGGAACGAGCTCTCACTGGCAACGTCAAAGTGGTGTCTCTCGTACATACTTCCAATTTGGATGGGGTGACTAATCCCGTCAAAGAAATTGCAAAATTGGCTCATGCTAAACATGCATTAGTAATCGTGGATGCCGCTCAAGGAGCACCTCATCAAAAAATTGATGTGCAGGACTTGGACGTGGATTTTTTGGCCCTCTCAGCTCATAAATTATGTGGCCCCTCAGGTATGGGTGTGTTGTACGGAAAGTATGATTTGTTGAATACGCTTGAACCCTTTATGGTGGGGGGCGATACCGTGGAGCAGACTACCTATGACTCATACACTATGTTGCCTGTACCCGAACGGTTTGAGGCAGGACTTCAAGATTATGCCGGCATTATGGGGACAGGAGCGGCGGTACAGTATTTAACCCGAATCGGATTAGACCGAATCCATGAGCAAGAAATTGCTCTCAATACGCAATTGACCCAAGGATTGGCTGAATTTGACCGAGTGCATTTGATTGGCCCCCGCGACGCTGCCAAACGATCTGGTGTGGCGAGCTTTGTGGTGGAGGGAGCTGATCAACACCAGGTGGCACTGATGCTCGATAAAGTGGGGAATGTATGTGTCCGCTCCGGACAACACTGTGTTCATTCCTGGTTTGCGGACAGGAAGATTTATGGATCTGTGCGGGCATCGATGTATTTTTACAATACCCCCGATGAAGTAGAGATCTTTTTGACTACACTTAAAAAAGTATTAGCGGTAGTGTAAGGACAATAAATCATGCTTTGCGTCGCATCATTAATCGTCTTAGGAATTCTCTCACTGTTTAGTGCGCGCTATCGTGGCCCGGCAAAAGAGGCATTGGATTGTGTGTTCCGCAGAGTCACTCTGCGGCCATGCACGACTGGTTTTGATACTAAAGTTCGCTCAAGTATTACTTCTTCCTTATTACTGCGCTCACCAAAACTCGCTCGTTTTTTTAATCAACGATTCGAGCTCATTTCTTGGTTTTTTGTTCTCACATTCTTCGTTTCGTTTTTCTGGTCCGCGAGAAGTGTCTATCTTTTTTGGTCTACCGGAAGCTGTAATGGCTTAAACCAAAGTGGGTTTTGCGCGTTTGATCCCTCGGGGAAAAATAATACCGTGTCGGGGATTGGTGAAGAATGTCAGCTGGGCGGAGCAGTGGCCAATTCACTAACTCTATCTGGAGTAAATCTGGATCAATTTCCGTTGATGAAAGGGATGAGTGATAAGGAGATGGTGTTTATTGGTTGTTACGCTTGTAAGTATACTAAGCAAACATACCCCCTCATTAAACAACTGATCGAAAGATATCATCCTTCAGTGCGGTTTATGTTTTATTCGACTCATGAAGAAGCGAATTATTTGATGGCCTATGATTATGCTGTACAAAAACTGGCTCCTGAAAAATATTTTCAGTGGGTGGATGCACTTTATCTTGAACCCCATGATGTGGTAGCAAGTGAAGGGGCGACGATTCAATTAATCAAAGATCTGGGGATTGATACTCAAGCCGTCGAAGCAATTGTGAGAAACCCTGAGACAAAAACGATTACTCAATCGAGAAAGAGTGAGATTGATAAGACCGGAATTTATGGCACCCCCACGATATTTATGAATGGTAAACCCATCGTCGGTCCCAAGCCCTACCGCGTCTACCGACAGATGCTGAATAAGAGTTGGTTTTAAGTGTAATGAGTTTTGATCCCACTCCTGACCAGCGGCAAGCAATTCAGGCCATCTTTGAATGGTATCGTGCACCAGCACACCCCTACCTGACTTTGGGTGGATATGCTGGGACGGGGAAAACAAGTCTCTTGGCAGCTATTCGCCAAATTATTTTCAAGTTAAACCCAAAAACGGTGGTGGCGTTTTGTGCCTATACGGGTAAAGCCAGCCGAGTGCTGGAATTAACCCTGACTGTCCATGCAGCCCGAAAACCCAAGGATACTGTCAGCACTATTCACTCGTTGATTTATGCTCCGGTGATTGCCACCACAGGGCATATTACGGGTTGGAAGCGAAAAGAAAAAATAAAAGCGGACATGATTATCGTGGATGAGGCAAGTATGGTGGACCGGCAAATTTGGGAAGATTTGCTTTCGTTTGGTCTACCCATACTGGCAGTGGGCGACCACGGTCAATTACCCCCCATTCAACCGGGATTTAGTCTGATGGCGAAACCAGATATTCGATTGGAAACAATTCATCGCCAAGCCGCGGATAATCCGATTATCAAACTATCAATGATGGCTCGTGAACAGGGCCGTGTAGACATTGGTAATTATGGAGCGGGAGTCAAAAAACTGGATCGATATGACTCGGGGACCGGTAGTGAAGTGGAGAATATTTTGCAGAGTAATCGAAAGGAATTGTTGATTCTGACGGGCTACAACGCATCCCGGATTCAATTAAATAAACAGATGCGGCAGTATTTTGGGTTTGAATCAGAAGAACCGCAAGCCAGCGACAAAGTCATTTGTTTAAAGAATAACTGGGAAAAAGGTATTTATAACGGGATGGTGGGAACGTTGAGGACGGTACGAAGTACGGAGTACGAGGTACGAGGTAGTAAATGCCTTGAGATAGAAGCTGATATGGAGGATGGTACCCTGCAGTATTCGGGAAATGTCCTGGCGACCCAGTTTGGAGTGGCTGAATCGATGGCAGCGATACTCCACAAAAAAGACCAAGTTGATTTGTTTGACTTTGGATATGCCCTGACCGTACATAAAGCGCAAGGGAGTCAAGCTAAGCAAGTGTTACTGTTTGAGGAGCGAAATAAGCATATGTCAGATGATGATTGGCGGCGATGGTTGTACACTGGGATTACGAGGGCAGAAGAACGGTTGACAATTGTGGGAGCGTGATACAATATCCACCTATGTCATTAAAACATGTCACTTTAGGCGAACGAGCACCAGAGGTAATTAATACTGTCGTAGAAATTCCTCGGGGCTCACATAATAAATTTGAGTATGACGAAACTTTGAATGCCATCCGTTTGGATCGGGTACTGCATTCAAGTGTCGTCTACCCCACTGAATATGGTTTCGTTCCCGAAACGCGAGCCGAAGACGGCGATCATTTGGATGTGTTGGTACTAACTACTGATCCGCTATTCCCTGGCTGTGTATTATCAGTACGTCCCATTGGGGTGGCTGATATGGAAGACGACAAGGGCAAAGACTGGAAAGTGTTGGCAGTGGCCGAACACGATCCCCGCTATGCCGAAATTAAAGAATTGTCCGATATTCCTACACATCGATTAAACGAAATTCAGAATTTCTTTGAAGTGTATAAACAATTGGAAAATAAAACCGTTACCTTTAACGGCTGGTTGGACCGCCAAAAAGCCTATGAGGTGATTAACCAGTGTAATCAAGCTCATCTCGATGATGAGGTGTTTGGAATTTAAAACGGAATATCTGAAGATGTTTCTTCGGTTTCTATTGGCTCGGAAGTGGAAGCTTCTTTACTCACATCCACGTTGATTTCTTGGATTTGGGTTTCCAATTCAGTTAATCTTTTTTTCAAGAACGTGGCGAGTTCGCTGGCTCGTTTGTATTTGGGGATAGCTAGTTCAAGATCAAGATTTCCCTGTTCAAATTCTTTGGTTAGGGTTTGTAATTCTTCATAGGCTTTGGCAAAGGTGAGTTCGTTATTGGACATTCGAGGTTATCTTTCCGATGGCTAATTGTGTAATAAGAACGTCATTTGATTTCACATCACTGGCTGATTTGACTATTTTACCAGTTTTGTCTTTGGTTATGGAGAAACCGCGGTTGAGAGTTTCTTGGAAATCGAGTGATTTCAACAAGCGGGCAAGTTGATCGATCTCCTGGCGCTTTAAGGCTACCTGTAATCCTATTTGCTGTTTGATGGCGCCGAACATACTGTCAATCTGCTGATGATATCTGACAGAGTAATGTTGAATTATTGTAACAACGCTGTTTACTTCTCGTTTGATCCGGTCAATGCGATATTGAAGTGACTCTTTGATAAATTGAAGTGAACCATTGATCTCATTCAAGACTGCATGACGATCACGGACAACCAATTCAGCAGCGTTGGATGGAGTTGATGCCCGGAGATCAGCAATGTAATCGGTGAGCGACCAATTGTCTTCGTGACCAATGGCTGACACGATGGGAACTTTGGAAGAGAATACGGCGCGGGCAATTTCTTCACTATTGAAGGCTTGTAGATCTTCTAGACTGCCACCGCCCCGGGCCATGATGACGAGATCAAAATCTTGAGGATGGGCGTTTACATACGTCATTGCCCGTTGAATGGTGGGAATGGCTTCCCTGCCTTGGACATTGACGGGCAAAAGCTTTAACTGCAATCCGCCCATACGAGCAGAGAGAATTTTGACTAAATCAAAATAGGCTGAAGAATCTTTGGCGGTAATGAGACCAATGCGGGTTGGCCATGTGGGTAGTTCACGCTTTCGCTCGGGAGCGAATAATCCTTCTGCTTCTAGTTGAGCTTTTAATTTTTCGAAAGCGATTTGAAGGGCGCCGTTGCCTTGAGGCTCGATACTGGTAGCCATGAGACGGAACTTTGTGGTGCCTTTGTACACACCCGCAGTGCCGGTGACCTGAACCAACATTCCGGGTTCAAGCTGGCGAAAATTACCAATCAAGTGACTCATGGAGAAAATATCTAAGGATGACGTTTTATCTTTGATGCTCGCGAAAATCAGTCGGCCATTCTTCACATCCATTCGAGTTAATTCACCCTCGATGGTCACCTCACCCAGCAGAGCCAAATGATTCCCTACTACCTCATTGAATTCCGA
>CAZKMY010000019.1:1617-15385 GCA_964554085.1 uncultured Pseudomonadales bacterium | reverse complement strand
GATTATTGATATCGGTATGGGAGACTTGCAAGTCGCTGCCTCACCTACAGTGCTGACAACTTCCAGTATTGGGTCATGTCTTGCAGTATGTCTGTTTAGTCACACTGACAGGGTGGGTGGATTAGCTCATATCATGTTGCCCACTCGCCCCGAATCACCTGCCCAAATCAACGAAACTGACTACAAATATGCTGATGTGGCCCTTGCGGTCATGGTGGAGGAAATCGAAAAAATGGGCGTACCAAGAAGTCGATTAATTGCCAAAGTGAGCGGTGGAGCCAATATGTTTCCTGGAGTTCAAGGAAGATCGCATAAAATTGGAGAAAAGAATATTTACGCCGTTCAGCAATTATTAGCTTCATACAACATTCGACTTGCCGCTGAGGACACCGGCGGAAATAGTGGTCGAGCAGTTGTGTTTGACTTAACCAATGGATTAGTTACGATTAAGGTAACCATTTAAACTATGCTCACTTCACTAAAACCAGGCTACTATTTAGGTATTGATGGCGGCGGAACCAAAACAGAGGCCGTTATTGCTACCGAAAGTGGTTTTGTGTTGGGGAGAGGTTTCTCTGGAGGAGCCAATCCTCACAATTATCCACTAGATGTCGCTTTTGAACATATCAAAGAAGCAATCGAAATAGCGATCAAGGCATCTCATGAAAAAAGACCAGAATTTTCTGGTCAATATGAGGCGGCTTGTGTTGGGCTTGCCGGGATCGATACACAAGCAGATAGAGATAAAATCACCGGATATTTCCAGCGGATACCCTATCAGTATTGGCCCATTGGAGCTAAAAAAATTATCCTCTGCAATGACGGATTTGTTGGTTTAAAGTCAGGAACCGATGAAAATTGGGGCATTTGTTTAATTGCTTCCACGGGCGCGAATTGTTATGGTGTTAATAAAATTGGATACGAATCTGCGGCAGGAGATTGGGGATACATCTTAGGTGATCAGGGATCAGGGTATGCGATAGGTCAAGAAATTATTCGCCTCGTCATCAAAGAATATGATGGTCGTAAACCAAAGACGCTCCTTACTGAGAAAGTCCTTAAGCATCTTAATCTAAAAGAAACTTCAGATCTGATTCCATGGGCATACAACGGTCAGGTGCCTGTGCGCGATATCGCTTCACTCAGTCAAATTTGCAACGACCCCGAGTTACAAGACTCGATCGATCTGTCGGAAATTGTCAATACCACTATGCGACATTCAATTGCTTCATATCAAGCAGTGGTAAACCGCCTAGGATTAGGCCAAAAAGAAGTTTTTTCGGTTGTGCTATTGGGCGGATTATTTAATCTCAAAAACCACTTTAAAGAGCGAATTAAACAGGCGATCAAGGGAGTGACCCCACAAGCGCGGATTATTCAACCAACCTGTGCTCCAGCAGAGGGGGCGGTGAAAGTCGCTCAAATGGGAAACCTAAGCAAACTGTTCCCAGAAAGTGTTATAACATATATATCGCCGGATAAAACATAAATTACGTAATAAAAGGACGATAAAATGGCCAAAAAGATACTCTTATGTGAAGATTCTGCTTTTTTCGCCCAAGCAATTTCCATGTTGCTCAAAGCTAAAGGATATGAGGTTCAGCACGCTCCAGATGGTGGAAAGGGATTAGAAATATTAAAAGAACAGGGTGATTTTGACCTTATTCTCTGCGATATTATGATGCCTAACGTTGATGGGTACGAGGTTGCACGCCAAGTGAAGGCGGATGCCAACCTTCAAAAAATACCCTTCATCTTCCTAACAGGTGTATCTGACATGTCTAGTATGGATCGGGCTCAAAGTTTGGGAGTTACCGACTATTTTATTAAATCAAATGTGGGAATGGATAAAATCACCGAACTGGTTGCCAAGCATATTGGATAGCTAATCAGACAATCCCCGGCTTATGGACATTAATCAATACGAATGGGTAATCGTTAAGCAGAAGCCAAGTTTTTGGCGCGGCACGCTCCAACGGGGGATCATATTATTACCTCTTTTTGCTGCAGCATCTTACGGGATTGTTACGCTCTCGCTCAATCAAAAATTTTTCAAGGTTGAGGAAATGTTGATTATCCTTGAATGCATCTGTTTTTTTGCTTTTGTGGTCATAAACAGTCTTTGGTACATGATTAGCAACGCCAAACCAGAGTCACTTATTCATTACAAAATTAGTGAGCAGGGTGTCAGCCGAGAGAAAAAAAATACTCCCATATCAGCATTTAAAAATTCCCGAGTTGAAGAGCTATTAAAAAAAACCGCATTACCGTACTCGGAGTGGCGCAAACAATCCGAACATCCCACTGAATTTATAGAATTGACCTTGGACTCAAATCAGGGCAAAATAAAACTAGACTTTCCTGGAGAGTATGAGCGCCAAAAGTGCATTCGTACCCTACAGGAATATTTACACCCAACACCAATAACAGAAGTTACTAATCAATAATAAAAGGATTCAAGCATATGGCAACTCTTTATGACCTCGAGCTACAGGAATCAAACAACTTCATTCACGCTCTCATGCAAGATGGGGTTGTCCCCGCCTTAAAGTTGATGGAAGATCAAAAACAAATGGCTGCTGGCATGGGGGATGTGGGAAAAGAAATGTTGGCACAATTCGATGATCCAAACTCTGATATCGGTAAAGGCTATGTTCGTCTGAAGCAACTTCAAAAAGACATTGTTGAAGTTATGAATGATACAGGACTGACCAAAGAAATCGCCAAATCTGCACAAGACATCTTTAATACCAGCCCAGAGAGTATGAGTACACTTGGAGATGAGGAGCGCAGCACCATCAATGCGTACTGGACCAAGAAGAAAACCTGTATCGTCTTACTTTTGAAACGCGGTTACACCCACGAAGAGCTTTTCTCCTAAAAAGTAGTTTTCAAAAATTAGTCATGTCATCCTCGAGGAGGCTATCAGCCTGCATCGGGGATCCATATAAGAGAACTGTTTATCTCGGTAATCGGGGCACAATGATCAATAATAAAGCAATCAGTCCTGTCAAAATGTAAAAAACAGGTTTCGATATCCGGATGACAAAGAATTGACTATCATTCAACCGAGCTAGTGTACTATCTAGGGATTCAATAAAACTCTCCACATCTTGAGTTGATGTAGGGATGGGTGCTGCAGGTCCTGGGCTTGTCGAAGCCGCAGGTGGGGGCGCAACGGGTGCGAGTGCTACTGCAGGTGGAGCCTCAACAGGTTTTGGCGGGGGTGCCGTAGGTCCTGAGCTTGTCGAAGCCGCAGGTCCTGAGCTTGTCGAAGGAGAGGGTGAGGGGGCATCAGGTTTTGCTGGAGGAGGTGGCATGGGAGCAGGGGCCGGAGTTGGAGCTGGCGCTGCTGGTTTTGGTGGTGGTGTCGCAGGAGCGGGAGTCACGGCAGGTGCTGGCGCTGAATCCTTTGCTGCTAACGCATTCACGTCAACACCACTCGCCATCAACTCAGCCATCAACTTATCTGCCAAAGCTTTTTCTTCCGGACTAGTATTGTCTACTGCCGGAGCTTGCTGCGCGTTTTTGTCTTTATCATCTGCCATACATCATTCCTACTGCTTCTTTAAAGCATTTTTTCCTACCAATATCGTAGCCGCAAAATCGCTGTCTTCTGTCAATAATGCTGATGCGCTTGCCATCTTGTATTGACTCTCAAAAACACTGGCTAGTTTTTGACCTAAATCAGCAGTTCCCGAGTGTGTCGCCACCATAACTACTGTTGGGTCAACTTGCGCGTCATACACTAAATCAACTTGAGTAAAACCAGAACTGGAAAGCAAGTTTTTTATGGTTGTCGCCATTTCCAATGAATCAGCCCCCATCCTTACCCGTATCCCACTCACGGTAGCTTCAGGTGTTGGTTGAGGTGTAGTTTCAGAATTATTCTCAGACTGAACCTGAGCGGGTTTTTTAAATGGTAACTGGGGTAGAGAGATATGTATTGAACTCTGTATCGCCCGAAGCGACCATTCACCATTTGAAAATTTACTCCAACTCATCTCAATAAGCGGAGCAATCCAGAGGATAGTAAGGAGTAAACCGCCCAAGACCAATAGTCCCTGTCGGTTAATCTTAATTACCAAGAATTCATCGCCACTAATCCGTTTTAATTTTTCGTCAACCAATTGAGTCAACGCTTCGGTGCCCAATTTTGCAGCCTCAGGGGACAATGGGGGACCGGAGTCCTCCGCAGGAGAAGCAGATTTTTTCCGCAACGAAATAGTGGGCAGCTTAAATCGTATGGCCATAAAAAACTCTTTACACTCATCATAACCAGATTATCGGGTTCATAGCAAGAGAATATAAGATGATACAATGATTGCTATTATGGCTACAGACAAAACCAGTGCGGTTCTTCTTCTTCACTTTAGAGACAACGAATATACCCTTCCTTGTTTGGACTCGCTCGTTGAAGCATATAAGGTTAAACCTTTCACCACGTATATTATTTCTATCCAGTCAAAAAATAGCGCAGTTGTCAAAAACCATCCCCTTCATCCCATAGTAATCGAAACCGAACAAAATGATGGCTTTGCATGGGCCAACAATGAATTAATGAAAGCAGCATTCAAGGATGGATATGAAAACGCCATTTTGCTCAACAATGATACGACTGTAAAACCAGATTTTTTAGCTCCCCTCGAGGCACGGCTTAAAGATAAGGGTGTTGGAATTGTGACACCAAAAATTTATTTTTACCCAGGTAATGAATTTCATCATGATGACTACAAAGAAAGTGAACGGGGGAAAGTCATTTGGTATATGGGTGGTATTTTCGACTGGGCTAATGTCTATGCCTCTCACATCGGCATCGACGAAGTTGATCATGGTCAGTGGGAAAAGGTGACTGATACGGAATTTGCCTCAGGGTGTTGTGTAGCCATTACCAGAAAAACGGTCGAAGATGTTGGGCTTATGAACGAAAAGTATTTTCTCTATTATGAAGATGCTGATTGGTCTCTGGCTGTCCGCAACAAAGGGTATCGCATTGTGATCGATCCCAAGTCAATCATTTGGCACAAGAATGGTGGTTCAACGGGAGGACCCCTGTCGGCATTAGGGCAGTACTACCAGACCCGTAACCGCTTCTATTTCGGCATGAAGTTTGCTCCCTTAAGAACGAAAGCACACCTCATCATCAACACGTTTAAAGACCTATGGAATCCTAACCCCGTTATCCGCAAAGCCTCCAAAGATGCATTCCTCTTCCGCCTTGCTGTCCAGCCATTAAATTAGTCATGTACTATCAGTAAATATGCTATACTCTATTTATTACAATTTTGTTGGAGAATGAATATATGAAACAACCAAAGGTTAATGAATCAACATGTATCGCTTGCGGCACGTGTTCAACGCTCTGTTCAGCCACCTTTGCCGTCAATGGAGCTCACGCAACGGTTACTAACCCAACAGGCAACACTGAAGCAGAGATCAATAACGCAATTTCTTCATGCCCAACAAAGTCTATCTCTTGGTCCGAATAAACATATTCAGACAATCCTTATTAGAGGGAATGTCTGACAGGCTGTTATGAAAAGGAAACGGGATCGTTAATAAACGATCCCGTCTTTTTGTATTTTGAAGACAAGAATAAAAGTAGATTATTTACTCTTTATTTGTGACTCAATCCAAGCAGTCCACACATCAAATCCCTCCCCAGTTCGACACGACAGCGGAAAGATTCTTGCTGTTGGATTAATTTGCATGATACCTCGATTAAAATAGTTTATGTCAAATGGTTGATAAGCAAGGTAATCAATTTTATTAAGAATAACCACATCGGCTCCTTTATACATGCCGGGATATTTATACGGTTTATCATCACCCTCAGGGACACTGGCAATTACTACATTTTTGTGAGTCCCGAGGTAAAATCCAGCAGGACAGACTAAATTTCCTACATTTTCCACCATAAGTAGCTCCACATCATTCAGACTGAGTTTTTTCAGGGCATTGTTAACCATAACTGCATCAAGATGACAATCTCCACCAGTATTGGCAAGAGTGACGGGGGTCTTTGTTTGAGCTATTTGTTCAACATCGATATCAACAACATCACCCTCAATAATCACCATCTTAATTTTTGGCAGATCGATAATAGTCTTTAAAATAACACTCGTTTTACCAGCCCCTGGCGATGCCATAATATTCAGGCCAAAAACGCCTTCAGCGTCTAACTGCCGACGAATAACATCAGCAAGTGATGTGTTTTCATGAAGAATTTCCTGCTTAATTTCAATGGTTTTTTTTGCTGATTGTTTTGTCGTTTTCATAAAATGAAATCTCCTCTAATAATAATTCATCACCGCCCGTAACAAGTAATTTGTAACTTTGACAGTATGGACACACATCTGGTTTCAGTTGTCCTGGTTTGAGAATTTTTTTGCATTGAAGACAAGTGATTTTGCCTGGAATACGATTAATTTTAATGCTTGCCTGTGCAGCAATACTATCTTTTGCAATAATGCTCCAATAAAACTGAATTGATTCATCAACAAAACTTGTATATTCTCCAAGCGAAATCACAATTTCTGTCACATTTGAAACATGAACTTTTTCGGCAGCATCAATGACTTGTTTAAGAAGTGCTTGAGTGACCGCGAATTCGTGCATACTGTTACGATCTTAACCCAAAACCGCCAGTTTGTGGCTGGCGGTTTTGTTTTCATATGCTCTTTAGGGAACTATGTGCGAACGAAATCAACTTTTAGAAAATTAGTTGAGCAAGAAATGCATGGGTCATATGCTCGAATAATCATTTCAGCCTGATGCTTCAATTCATCTTCTGAAAGGTTGTGGTACTGTTCTTTGAACAGCTGTTTCATATCCTCTTCCATTGACTTTTGATTAGGAGCTGAGGGGGCGCTTACCCAGTAATCAGCGACCTTGCCATTTTCACCCACGTCAACAGTGTGACAGAGAATTCCACGGGGTGCCTCAAGAAGACAAACACCTCTCCCCGCATGAGGAGTGAATTCTACTGGCTTTTCTGGTTTAATTTTTATCTCCTTCATAATATCGATAGCCTCATCAACACAATGAAGAGTTTCGATCATTTGAGCCAAATTATTGTCATAAATATTATTTGAAGGGAAAAAACCCAAATACTCCTCTAGATCCTTTTTAGTACGAGGATGAAGTTGATCCAAGTTATTATTTAACCGAGCAATTGCCCCTACAGTATATTCGCGTTTCTCATCAGTTAGCTCATATCCTTCAGTTTGTGAATATTCATTCGTATACCGGGTTACAACTTTATCAAAATAATCTTCTTGAGGTCGCTTCTTCTTGTTATTATCAATCAAGTTTCCTTCAAGGAAGTTAAAACGCTTATCATCGCGGATACACATGAACTGGTAGTCACGGTTAAAGTCAACTTTCCAATCAAAAAAGGCTTTGACTCCTCGAATAACAAGTGGTCGCACCGCTTCAAGACGCTCAATAAATTCAGGGAATTTACTGGGGTCTGGTAGGGGACTTAATCCACCAATGACGTGATTGGGGGCATGAACAGGAGCACCCATAATAGCAGTGGAAATATCAGTACCCAACTGCTTCATGATAAAAGAATCATGTAGGAGGATATACCCAAAATCATCAGGATCATCAGAAACATCGAAGATGGAATCAACTCCCAGCATGTCAGGTAAAACAAAGAAGTAAAGATGAAGCGGATGATCACGAAGAATAAGACCATCGTATGCCAAGCGACGTAAAACCTTCGTTTGCTCAGTAACCTCGATGCCTTGCGACTTTTCAATTGCTTGAATCGAGGCAAGTAAATGGGAGACGGAGCAAGTGCCACAAATACGCGACATCATTTGAGGAATCCCATTCAAGTCCCGTCCTTTAGCAACAGAAGGATAGAAGCGACGAAAATCTTGATATCGAAGCTTAACATCCGAAACTTCATCATCAGTCACCGTGACAGTTAATCCGCCACATCCTTCAATTTTTGTAAATTCTTTAATGGTGATTTTGCCGTTTTTCATAGCTTTATACTAGTCCTAATAATTTTAAGTATTTCATGACGGCTTCCACAAACTTTTCAGTGTTCATTGGGCAACCGCCAACTTTATCATCAACACGGATGACTTCACTGATAGGCATAACTTTGTCTGTGTATTTAAATTTAGTCATGTAAAAATGTTGACGCCAATCAATTTGATCTCGGGTTAAATTATTACGGTTTCCAGAGGGCATCCCACTACAGGCACATGACCCCACAGCTACAACAAATTTTGCATTAAGGCGGATCTTTTTAAGGAACTCAATTTCTTCTTCGCCCGATACGGCACCTTCAATAAAGGCGACGTCAAGATCCTTGAAGTCATTCTTTGTTTTTAGTTGACGGCAATACTTCACGTCAACAAGCTTCTTCCAACTATCGTAGTTGGCGTTTAACAGCTCTGCGAAAATCGCCGTATTATCCTCGCAGCAAGTAAACGAAAACCACCCAATGGCAGCTTTCTTTTGGGGTTCTGGCATATTCGTCTCTTTTTAATACCTAGTAATATATTCACAGTATGATACAAATAAGAGACTGTTGTCAAAAAAAGTATCTGAGGCACATCATGTGTATTGCACTTCCCGGCAAAGTAATTTCAATTGAGGGTAAAAAAGCGGTTGTGGATTACGGCGAAGTTCAAAATCCAGCAATCATCGATGTGTCAAACGTGCAGGTTGGCGACATGGTTCAGGTCCAAATGGGTATCATTATTCGGGTGATAACTACCACAGAAGCTAAAGCGAGTCAGGCAGCATTTGACGCACTGTTTGAATCAGCTGAGTAACTCGACCAACATGTATCTCTTTGCCGTACGGCAAACCAATAATCCAACATCGTTTTAGTTCACCAATTTTCTTTAAGTATTTTAGTTGAAACCCAAGATCGTAATCGTGGGCAGTATCTCTGGGTGGTGGAATAATCTTATTTATATCTTGCTCAGTCATGAGGGTTTCGACCTCAATTCCCATCACTACATCAAGGATGACTGCCTGAGCAAGCTGGTTTGTGGGTAAGTCTTCGTTTGGATCAATAAACTGAATCAATAATTGAGGATCAGCGTGGGCGAGTTGATTGGCCACGTCAAATGCCACAGCATCCTTCGGGATATCAGGATTTCCAAACACGAAGAGTAACATATACTGTACTGTACTATGAAACAAACCGGTCTCCAACTATTAGCACGGTTTTCATTCCCTCCCAATCGTCTTGGATTATGTGGCAGTGGTGATGTCACTACTCACTTACTTCATTGTATTCAAACCGGGGCATGCGATATGATCTCTGAGGTTATTCCCGGATTTAAAACGCAACTTCCCTATTTGCAAACAATTGCAAAGGTGACCAAGAAACAGCCGGTAGACTATGAAGTAGTTCAAGCATATTGGTTGGGGAGTGATTTGTTGTGTCAGTTTACGGTTGATCACTATCGATTGTTTTTAGACTTTGCATCTCAGTTGTCGTTGCCTGATTTTTATCTTCATACGTTACGTCAATTTCAGCCACGTTTTTTTATCCCCTTTCACTTATACAGCGTGCGGGTGTTAACCCAATTCCCTGTAATGACACAACAGGTGCAGGCCCAGATGGATAAATGTATGATTCGGCCTGTAAAAATAACACGTGACATGATTAATAACGGTTCGTGCGACCTTGCAGTAAACCCTACGGCAAAAATCGGGCGTATGGCGGCAGTTCATTGGGAGAAGGTGGTTAAGGTAGTAACCATAAAGGAAACACAACAACTTTCTTATTGGAACGACCGAGTGCGCGCGTTAGCAGATACGCGGAAGTAATTCTCCTTGAGGGACATCAATCACTCGTTCACTCCCAATGACCGTTTTGCCAATAACCATTCCCGCAGGTGCTTTTTTTACCGTTCCGATGATGGCAGCATCTTTGCCCGACGGGTGACACTTCATTACGGCGAGCACGGCTGGGGCCTCATTTTTTGGGACGATTGCGAGCAGCTTGCCTTCGTTTGCGACCTGAAGTGGATCAAGTCCCAACATCTCGCACGCACTAGCCACAGCAGAATGAATGGGAACGGCAGTTTCCTCAATTTCAAAACAAGTATGGGAACTTTCAGCCAGCTCATTAGCTACGGCCGCCAAACCTCCACGAGTCATGTCACGAAGGCAATGAATGTGAGGGCCTTTCTTTAACATGTGTTGTACCAGTGTATGAAGTGCAGCAGAGTCACTTTTGATCGACGAGCCAAACTCAACATTTTTTCGCAGACTCATGACTGTAATGCCATGATCACCGACAGTGCCGTTAGTAATCAGGACATCTCCGGCACGAATTTTGGTAGGATTGATTGTGAGTGTGTCACTGACAAATCCAATTCCTGCCGTATTAATGTACATGCCATCTCCGTGACCTTTTTCTACGACTTTCGTGTCCCCCGTAATGATAGAAACGCCCGCTTTTTGAGCTGCCCGCTTCATAGATTGAAGCACTGCAATGAGGGTATCAAGCGGCAATCCCTCTTCAAGAATGAGGGCAACGGAAAGATACTTGGGAACAGCTCCCATCATAGCTAAATCATTCACCGTACCATGAACTGCCAAACTGCCAATATCTCCACCTGGGAAAACCAGAGGATTAACCACAAAACTGTCAGTGGTAAACACAAGCTTGTGATGAATGGGTGGAGTGATAACCGCCCCGTCCGCACTTGGTTTTTTTGTTGGAGCGTTGTCAGAAAGGATAGGCAGAATGACATGATCCAATAAATCTTGCATCATCCGTCCACCGCTTCCATGACCGAGCAATACGTGTGGATATTTTGACAGCGGTACAGGGCAGTTTAGAGTGAAATCAGGATTGAACATACTCTATTCTTCTTTAGTGGTCCGACCATAGTTGTAATAAGCGGCACATGCCCCTTCACCAGAAACCATTGTGGCTCCAAGCGGGGTTAAGGGAGTGCATTCTTTGCCAAATGCAGGACACTTATCAGGTTTTAATAACCCCTTAAGTACTTCACCACTGTGGCAAAGTGGTGATTCAGCAGCTTGGATAGTAGCAACCAATGGAAATCGTGATTCAGCATCATACTGCCGATATTTCGCTTTGATAGCGTACCCGCTGTGGGGAATTTCGCCGATACCGCGCCATTGCCGATCGCAAACTTCAAAGACCTCACGAATAACTTTTTGGGCTATTGGATTTCCAGTAGGAGAAGCGACCCGATCATATGCGTTCTCAACCTTGTGCACACCTGTCTCTAACTGAGTGATTGCCATCAAAATACCTTGGGCTACATCGACGGGTTCAAAACCAGTGACGACAATAGGGATGTGATACTTATTTGTGAGGCTAGTATATTCATGAGTTCCCATGACCGTACACACGTGGCCAGCAGCCAGAAAGGCATTTACGCGGACGTGTTCTGAACTCATTACCGTAGCAATAGCGGGAGGAACAGTTACATGGCTAACGAGAATGCAAAAATTAGGGAGTTTTTCTTTAGCAGCTTGGAGTACCGCCATAGCATTTGCCGGAGCAGTCGTCTCAAAGCCGATGGCAAAAAAAACAACTATTTTATCAGGGTTTTCTCGGGCAATTTTTACCGCATCAAGGGGAGAATAAACAATACGAACATCTCCACCCTTGCTTTTTACACTAAACAGATCTTGAGCTACCATACCATGGGGCGTCTGGGAAAAACTACCAGGGACTCGGAGCATGTCACCAAAACTAGTGAAAATGACATGTGGCAATGCTGCTAAAGTAATCGCTTTATCAATTAATTCTACGGGAGTCACACAAACAGGGCATCCTGGACCATGAACCAACTCAACTTCGGAAGGGAGTAGTTTATCGAGTCCAAACCGGATAATGCTGTGGGTTTGTCCCCCGCATACTTCCATCAGCACCCATGTACGGGTAACTTTTTTTTTGATTTGTTCGATGATAGCAGCAACTTTTTTGCCATCACGATATTCGTTTATGTATTTCATGTTTCTTTCACCTGACTCAAGGCAAAGCCAACATGCACCAGTACATATTCACCAACCTTTGAATCGGGGGTGTAATCTAAACATACGTCTTTTTGAATACCGCTAAAATCAACAGTCGCCATCCACAATTGAGTTGTCTTGTCGTACCATTTCTTTACAATTTTTCCGGGCACACCTAAACACATACAGGTTAGTCTAACGTTTTAATCGATGAGCAGCAACTGCAATTTGTCCATAAGCCAATCCACCGTCATTAGCAGGGACCTGATGATGAAGTAAGGGAATAAAACCTCTCTCAGAAAGCAAAGGCAGCGTAGTTTCAACAAGGAGTTTGTTTTGCCAGACTCCACCAGAAAGAGCAATAACCGATGTGGCAATTCCTTGCACACGCGCCATTTCTTGGAGCTGAGTCGCCATGTTCACGGCCATCGTGGCAATGGTGTGGTGAAACCGAGCAGCTATAAGTGAAGCCGACACATGAGCATCAATATCTTGAAGGATACCCTGAAGTAGTAGTTGGAGTTGAATAATGCCTTTCTCATATGAATAGAGGTAAGGTTCAGGTAGTGATGATGTGTGTTGAAGTGCCATGGCTTCAAGGGCAATTGGTGCTTCTGCTTCATGGGTCGCATGAGGACAAAGACCGAGCAATGCACTAACAGCATCAAATAACCGACCCATGCTGCTTGTTAAAGGGACGTTTGTCTTAGCGTCAACCATCTGATAGAGAGATGTTATTTCAGACGTATTAATTGATGAGAAATATGTTTCTAAAGAAACTTGAGGAAGTAATGTATGAATGTAACTCAGTGCTGTCCGGTAAGGATGCCGTATAGCCGCATCGCCACCAGGTAAGGGAAGATATTCCAAGTGAAGAGCTCGTGTGTATCCATCCTGAGTAACAATCATACCTTCTCCACCCCAAATAGTATGATCATCACCAAACCCTGTGCCATCAAAACAAAGTCCAAGTGCAGGTTGTTCATACTGATTTTCTGCCAAACAACCAGCTAAATGGGCATAGTGATGTTGGACTTCGATAAGTGGTAAATGCTCAGCTTCTGCACGTTGATGAGCATACTTACTAGATAAATACCCAGGATGCTTATCGCAAACAACCGCACGCGGTTGTATTGAAAAAAGTTGTTCAAAATCACGAATCACTTCTTGATGATGCTGAGTTGTTTTATAGTTCCCCAAATCTCCCACATGTTGAGTTAAAAAAACCATCTTATCCACGGCTAACGCAGGTGTATTTTTTAATTCTGCTCCGGCTGCAAAAACAGGTGCAGAAAGTGATCGTGAAGTGGGTAACATGACAGGAATGGGTGCATACCCTCGACTACGACGAATTGGCTGTATGACATAAGCATTATCATGAGAGATTGTCATCATTACACTGTCATCGACCCGACGATGAATCGGTCGATTGTGTAACAAAAAACCGTCACAAAATGGGGAAAGTGTATTGTGTGCTTCTTTGTTATCAATCACCAATGGGTCACCGGACACATTGCCGCTGGTCATAACCAGAGGATGATGAATAGTATTCATGAGAAGATGATGTAAGGGGGAGTAGGGCAACATGATACCGATGTATCCATTTTGTGGGGCGACTTCATCAGCAAGACAGGTATGCGGCTTCTTTTTCAGAAGAACGATAGGAGCTTCTTTTGAAGTGAGGATACGTTTTTCGACATCGGTAGCATAGGCATAGGTATCAATTTCTGCCACAGAAGAGAGCATGATGGCAAAAGGTTTGGCAGGTCGATGTTTTCTATCTCGTAGT
>CAZKMY010000019.1:0-1607 GCA_964554085.1 uncultured Pseudomonadales bacterium | reverse complement strand
GCACTGTCAGCACGACAAGCCAGGTGAAATCCCCCAATCCCTTTAATTGCCACGATTTTATGTTGTTCGAGTAGCTGGACGGCTTTTCTAAAGCCAGTTATTTTAGGACCACACGTAGGACAGGCGATTGGTTGAGCATGAAATCGTCTATCGTCAGGATTTCGATATTCCATCTGACAAGCGGAGCACATGACGAAATCAGCCATAGTGGTTGATGGACGATCATAGGGTAAATCGGTAATGATCGTGAACCGTGGTCCACAATGGGTACAGTTGATAAACGGATAATCGTGACGACGGTCCGTTGGCGTATCCATTTCCCTCTTACACGCATCACACAGCGCTACATCAGGAGTATCAAGTGTTCGACCTTTTTTTATATGGCTAGGCTTAATCTCCAATCCTTGCTTTTCACGATTAATCAGTGGAATTTCATGAACGGTTACTTCCAGGACATAAGCCAGTGGCGGAGCTTTTAGTTTAATATCATCGACAAACTGCAAGAGATCCTTTTTATTTCCTTGAACTTCCAGTTCAACACCCGAAGATGCATTTCGAATCCATCCATGTAAGGAATAGACGCGACATAGATTAAACAAAAACGGTCTAAATCCAACACCTTGGACAATTCCGGTCACATTAATGTGGTAACGATATTGCATCAATTTAAAATACCATAAAAGAGGTGGTTAAACGGGATTTACTCCAGACATTATTGGTCATGATTGTTTAAGTAGAGCGCTGATATAAGTGGGTTAAATCTTGGAACATCATCATAATGTGCTGGATATAAGGCAACCACTTCACCCCTATCATCTTTTTGAACCACAAATGATTGCCCACTGGATTCAATCTGCTCAATTTTAATGGGGGGTAATAATTTTTCAGTCATAAAAAACCTTTCATATATATAAAAACCTCCGCTATCGGGAGGTTGGGATAAATTTTTTGTGAAATAGATAATTACATCCAACAACCTCCTCTCCTGTCCGAAGTCATACAACAACAAAGTTGATAATGTGAGAAAAATTGTGTCATGTAATATTCCAAAAATATCCAATAAAAAACCTCCTTGCGGAGGCTGTACGTTTTTATATGCGCAACAACCTCCCCGTCATCCGGCACACATACACATACATGAGATTGTCATTCGTTGCATCTCTTGGATTGTATCATACTCATCTTCCGCCTCGCCGTCCAACCTATCCAACCAAAATAGCCCCTATAGTAACAACAACTGCTGCCAGAACTTTCTTCCACATAAACGAACGTTCTTTTAGGAAAATAGCTCCCAATACCACCGTGAGAATAATTGACGAACGTATAATCGGTGACAATTTCGAAACCGGCGCGCCGCGCTCAATAGCCACGTAGTACGTAATGGCTTGCAAAGAATAAAACACGGATAACAACAACATAGTTTTTAAAAATTTCCATGTAAAGAGATGTTTCTGTGTAAAGATATGTTTAGGAAAAGCAATAAAGAGTGCTAATCCAGGGAGTAATGACATGATTGTAGTGTATGAAAATGCCTCATATGTCTTCAAAATGATAATGTCGTTAATAGTGGCAGTTCCACCGCATAGTGCGGATATAAAAGCAAACGT
>CAZKMY010000018.1:0-15393 GCA_964554085.1 uncultured Pseudomonadales bacterium | reverse complement strand
GGTGAAACTGACATAGATGATGTAGTTTACACGAAGGTAATCCGAAAGATCAAGGGTTATCTTTGCGTAAATTCACCAACAAACAGACCATTTGCATTATTAAACGGCCAGCCATAGCGTGAGTTTTGTATTTCTTCCAGAGGAACTTGTTTCCATGTATTCCAGGGGGTTATACGTTTCATTCCGTAAGCCGTGGTAAAGAGTGTTGGGTGAGAAAATAAGTATTTGTCAAGCGATTGATTGTATCCGATAGGAATAGTGATTAGAAGATTACCGTGTTTAGTGAGTAAGGTTTTCATCTTTTCGATGGCCTTCACACCCAACAATGGATTGTTAGTTGTATCATCTACACCGATATGCTCGACAGTGGAGATACTGATAATTTGATCAAATCTTGATTTAGGGTGAAAGTCTAAAATATCTTGGTTGATTACATCTGATCCAACTTCGAATTTGTCAACCACGTTCCATGTTTGTGTCGTGTAATGAGTCAGGACGCGACCTACTTCAAGGATTTGCTTCGTTTTTTTGATGTGTGACAGAGCAAGTGGAATCTCTATGATTCTTTCATTTGCATATGCTTGATTATACGTGTTTGGAAAAACCGTTTTATTCAGGTGCATGTAATTTACGTAACTCATCCATGAATATATTTTTCTCAGTAAAATATCAATGAAAAGATACGACATGATTTGTCGCAAACTACGCCCTTTTATTAAATGGATGAGTAGTGTTTTTCCGTAGGCGATTGGATGGTTGTATTGATTGGGAGAATACCTCATATATGTGATATCTTACCTTAGAGATATCTTTGTATGTACCAGTGAAACTATGCCATTATTTAATTCGGGTCATTTTACCGGTAATTACTATTTAAAATTCAAACACGTATCACCGTTAAAGCAATGGTTTTATTACCATTTTATAGATCGGCGAGAACCGGTTTATTCACGACTGCTTCGGCGGTTTGAGCGGAACGTTAAACTTCTTGATTTTGGTTGTGGCTGTGGTTCATTTGCAGCAATAGCACACACATCTTTTCAGTATGTGGGTGTCGATTTTTCTAAAGGAGCTATCGCGATGGCGCGGGAGAATGTACCTCACGCAGCGTTTAAAGTAGGTTCCACACCATTATTACGGCGTTTCTCCAAGCATTCTTTCTCGATAATAACCTGTTTTGATGTGTTGGAGCATCTACCTCAAGTTGAGGAAGTATTGTCTCAATTCTGGCGATTACTAAAACACGATGGGTGGCTCGTTGTGTCAGTTCCCATCGCTGACAGTATTGCGATAAAGACACTAGAGCAAGGTTGGCTTGGTTTTGAAGATCCAAGCCATGTTCGAATCATTTCTCGATCTGACTGGCATCATCTTTTTCGTATGAATGGATTTATCCCCATACGCTGTTGGTCGTCTGGTATTATTAACTCCCCTACTTCACAATGGTCAATTTCTGGTTGGTTAAAAGTGCTTCATTTTATTACTCAACCGCTTGCTTTATTGGGATTTTCACTACCCGCTTTTCTTACTGATGAAGATTATTATGTATTGATAAAAAATTCACACTTTGTGGGTTGATGATTATGAAAATTGCGATTTGTTCCATTCACCATCGATCGAATTATTCGGGTGGAAACGAAATGTATAGTGATACGCTTGCGGATGAATTACATAAAAAAGGTCATGAGATTCACTATCTCTGTTCGCATGGAGCGTCAAAGCATTACCTGCTTCATGAATGTAATTCCTGGTGGAATTGGTTTTCGACATTATTAAGACTGAAGCCAGAAATAGTGCATACGACGGGGACAGGATTTATGTTGACGATGGTGGGGATATGGTGCTGGCTATGGGGTATTCCCCGGGTTGCGACATTCCAGGCTCCCCTTAACACATCAACTTGGTGGCGAAAAATTATTTGTTTGGATGAATGGCTAACTGTTGTATTATCGCGATATGTGATTGTTACTTCTCCAGCGAATGCCAGGTATATATCCCGATATGGAAGTTTGCGCAAAATAAAGACAGTGTTGTTGTGTCGTAAACATGGATTTGTACCAGAAACTTGCGAGAGAAGTGTGGCATTACAAAAAATAAAACTTTCCCCTCTGTTCAAATACGTATTTATGTTGGCTCGATTGGATCAACACCATTACTACAAAGGAGTGGAAATTGCGATTCGTGCCGTTCGACTATTACCTGTCCGCTATAAGCTGATTATTGGTGGAGATGGACCATTGATTGATATGTATAAAGCGTTAACCCGTAAAAATAGAGTTCAAGAGAGAGTGTTGTTTGTCGGTTCAATTCCTGAATCGCAATTACCGTTTTTTTATGCGGCCAGTATAGTTCATATCATGCCGTCGACGAGTCAATCCGAGGGTTTTGGATTAGTACTATTGGAGGCAATGCTCTCGCGAATACCGACGATAACGACAGATGTAGTGGGTATTAGTCCCGTATTACGGGACAAGGGCTTGGCTACGATTATTCCGGCAAATAATCCGCATGCTTTGGCAAGTGCAATCCAACAAGCGAAGTGTAATAAACGTGTTATTGAGGCAGCTTATCAGTTTGCCAATGGACGTACGGCTCAAAGAATGACTCAAGAAACGGAGCAAGTATATGAATACGCTCTTTCTTAATGAGAATCCCTTATCAAAACAATTTTCTAGAGGTAGCATTGCGGGAAAAGAACTGCGCTTGCGAGCCGCTTTGTTGGAAGTGGATGGGATTACGGCGATTTGTTTACCGGGAAATCCTGTGGAGATTAATAACAAAAAAATAACAGAAATTGAAAAGAAAATTCATATCGTTTGGACGATTAAGTGGCCATATTACCTTTCACCGATTATTTTGTTTTGGTATGGTTTTATTCATGTAATGAGGTTTCATCCAGTTGTAATAGAGGCGGAATCTCCCATCCTATCTGGAATAGCAGCTGTGTTATTGGGAAAACTTTTTTCGATTCCGGTATTGATTGAAGTACGCGCTTCATATGATGAATTAATAAAACATCGAGTCACATTAATTCCCTTGATCATCAAGCAAAAAATATTAACGAGTGTATTACATTTCGTGTATTCTCAAGCTACTATGATTGTGGCGAATTCCATCACTTATCAACGTCAAATACAGAAAATGGGATACAGAAGTGTGGTGATTAATCCGGGAATTCAGTACGCTCCACGAAATAATACGTGCAAGCGACATAAGTGGTTGGGAACACTCGGTCGTCTGGTGCCTGAAAAAGGAATTAACCATTTTCTGAGAGCAGTAGCGAAGATACAACAGGAATTACGACAGTTGGGTTGGAGCGTCGTAATTGCGGGAGAGGGCAGAACACGAGCGGAGTTGGAAAAGCTTGTTGAGTTCTTACAATTAAATGACTTAGTTACATTTGTTGGTTTTCAACCAAATTTTTTGTTGTTGCGAAAAATGAGTGTATTAGTCAATCCTTGTTTGGTAAAACACCCTCTAGAAATGGCGAATGCAGAAGCTGCTTATATGGGGGTGCCGGTTATTTGTTATGGAGACAGAATCATTCCGGAAACCGTCATCAATAATCAAACGGGGATTAAAGTGCCTTATGGCAATATAGATAAACTCTCAGATGCAATTATTACACTGATTAGAGATCCTCAGAAAATGAATAAATTCGGGAAAAACGGAAAAGTGTTTGCCCGGGATCATTATGATTATTCCCAACAGGTCCGTGAATTGAGACATATCTATCGTGAAATGAAACTTATATAGTTTTTGTTGCCATAACGAGAATGTATGCGGCGTGAGTTGGGTCAAGCGCGGACATTGTTTGAGCGCACCATCCGCGCAATGGATAGTATCCCACTCCTTGTCCAAACTCGATATGAAAACCGTGATATTCTAGGAGATTTTTCAGAGAGAATGGAGTGAATAAGCGGAGATGAGCCTGAACTTCGTGAATAGGTTGGTGGTAATTTGGGTGCCAGGGATTACTAATATACACTTGGTCAGAAATTTGTGATGAAAATGGTTGGTAGCCAGCCACGAGGGAGATGATATTGTGCCACGAGGCTAAATTTGGAGTACACCAAAGTGATTTTCCTCCAGGTTTGAGGATTCGATATACTTCGGAGACGAGTGTGTCTGTCTTAGCAATATGCTCAATTACTTGGTTGGAGAGGACTAAATCGTATGATTTCGAGCGTATTTTTAACGGCTGATTAAGATCAGCTTGCAATGTGTTGCAACCAATTTTTTTTGCATGATTGAGTGCTTTTTGATCATGATCAATACACGTTATTTTTTTTGCTTGGACAATGTTGGCTAGCTCAATGCTATACGATCCATCACTTGATCCAATATCTACAAGTGAGGTGGCTCGTATCTTTTGTAAGGATTGACGAAATGCGTTTCGGAATAGAATTTCATTTGCACGTGTAATGCTGTTCATGGATATATTATGCACTCAATTGTTTGATCATGTCACGATAGTGGGCGGCGAGTTCAAATTCCCAGGCTTTGGCAGCGGCACGCATGAGTTTGGTGAGTTCTTTGATGAGAGATTTAGTGTCTTTGGGCGTGAGGGTGTTGGGGTTGATGTCACTTAATTTTTTCCAACCATATTTTTTTAATTCTTTGGAAACTTTTTTGTCATCTGCTGATTCTTCGGGAGCACGGATAAGCAGTTTTTCCCGAATTGATTTGGAAATGGTTTGTGGAGTAATGCCGTGATCTTGATTGTATTGCATTTGAATTTTACGACGACGCCCCACTTCATCGATGGCGGCTTGCATGGATTTAGTAATAGTATCGGCATACATAATCACATGTCCATCAACGTGGCGGGCAGCTCGACCCATGGTTTGAACAAGTGAGGTGCGTGAGCGAAGAAAACCTTCCTTGTCTGCCTCTAGGATTGCTACGAGAGATACTTCGGGTAGATCCAGGCCTTCACGCAGAAGATTGATGCCGACTAGCACGTCATATTCCCCTTTTCGTAAATCATCCAAGATATCGGATCGGTCAAGCGTATGAACATCGGCGTGAAGGTAGGCCACCTTTAAGTCATGAGTGTTAAGTCTTGAGTCTTGAGTCAATAATGATTCATCTTTTGACTTTTGACTTATGACTTCTGACTCATAACTGTTTAAATAGTCGGTGAGGGCTTCGGCAGTCCGTTTAGTTAGGGTGGTGACGAGGGTTCGTTGTTGTTTGGCTTTTCGCTTGAGAATTTCTTCCATCAAGTTGGTGATTTGACCTTCGCTGGGACGAATCTCAATATCGGGATCGATTAACCCCGTGGGGCGAATCAGTTGTTCAGCTACATTATCTTTGGAGAGGTTGAGTTCAACTTCATCTGGTGTAGCAGAGGCGAAGGTGATTTGAGGTAATCTCTCTAGAATTTCATTGTATTTTAGTGGCCGGTTATCCAGGGCTGAAGGGAGACGAAAACCGTAATCAATCAAGGTTTGCTTGCGTGATTGGTCCCCTGCATACATTCCCCTTAGCTGGGGAATCGTGATATGTGATTCATCAATAATGGTTAAGAATCCATCAGTGTTGAAGATGTTTGCATTGTGGTGGAAGTAATCAAGTAAAGAAAATGGTGGATCACCAGGATTACGGCCATCAAAGTAGCGGGAATAATTTTCAATGCCGTTGACGTATCCTAGTTCGCGAAGCATATCCAGGTCATGACCGACCCGTTGAGCCAGTCGATAGGCTTCAACAATTTTTCCCGCTGCCTTTAGTTCAATAAGGCGTAATTTAAGATCCTTTTCAATGTCTTTGATGGCTGCTTCGCGATTTTCGCCGGCAGATTGATACTGTTTGGCAGGGAAGACGGTAAATCGATTAGAGATAGTATTTCCTCGAACATCACCGGTTGTCGGATCGATGGTGCGCATGGTTTCAATTTTGTTGTCCAAAAAATCCAATTGAACCACATAATCGGTGTTGCCGGGCCAGATGAACAGTGATTCACCTCGAACACGGAAGCACCCCCGTTTTAATTCAAAATCGTTGCGGGTGTATTGCATGTCTACCAAGCGAGAAATGACGGTTTCTCGATTGATAATTTCTCCCTCAATGAGTTCAAGGAAATTTTTGCCATATTCTACGGGTGAACCTAGGTTGTAAATACAGGAGACAGAGGCAACGACAATAACGTCCTTGCGGGTCAGCAGGTGAGCAGTGGCGGAGAGACGAAGTTTGTCGATTTCGTCGTTTATATCAGTTTCTTTTTCGATATACGTGTCGGAAGCAGGCAGGTATGATTCGGGTTGGTAGTAGTCATAGTAGGAGACGAAGTAGTTGACGGCATTTTCCGGAAAGAAATCCCGGAATTCTTGGTAGAGCTGCGCGGCCAAGGTTTTGTTGTGGGAAATGATCAGGGTGGGTTTTTGGAGATTTTGGATGACATTGGCCAAAGTAAAGGTTTTGCCGGACCCAGTAACGCCCAAAAGTGTTTGGTAGGGTGAACCTTTTTCAAGTGATTGGGTTAGCTGGGCAATTGCCTGAGGTTGATCACCAGTTGGGGTAAATTTGTTGAGAAGTTTAAAATCCATAGTAGTGTATTATAGCTGATTTTACGCATTGACGACACTCTAGTTGTTCGGGTAGTATGTGGGTATCACTTCGGGTTTTATTTATAGTAGTGTGGAGGAATGACGTATGCCCGTTACACTGTATCGCCGTCAGCGGCAAATTGTTGAATTTATTTCTCAGTATATTCAAAAAAATTCTTACTCCCCCACGTTGCAGGAAATTGCAGACGCAATCCATGTATCCAGTCTTGCCACCATTCATGAACATTTGGAGTCACTGATAAAAAAAGGAGTGCTAAAGAAATATGAGGGGGCAGTTCGAGGGATTGAATTGGTCGATGAGCGGTATGCATCAGATGCGAATGGGGTTGAGCTGCCGGTTTTAGGATTTATTGCAGCGGGAAAACCCATTGAACCATATACTGATCCTAATGCACGGTTCACCGTATCTCCTTCGATGGTAAGTGGGCAAAAGCGAGCATATGTGCTCAAAGTTAAGGGTGACAGTATGATTGAGGAAGGGATTCTGGATGGTGATTACGTGGTGATAGAAGAGCAGCCTGAGGTACATAATGGCGATATTGTGGTGGCCCTGTTGGACAACGGCATGGCGACGTTAAAACGGTTTTTCAAAGAAGCTAGTCGGGTGCGACTGGAGCCAGCCAATTCTGCCATGTCTCCTATTTATGCCACTCGGGTCAAAATTCAGGGTAAGTGTGTGGGTGTAATTCGACGATATAATTAATTACGTCTTGTTCGAAATGTCGTACCAGAGGTCTTCAAAGAGAAAGCCGGCAACCTGATGTTGCTCTGCCAGTTTGGGGAAAACATCGGTTTCCAGCATGAGGGGGGCAGTGTGGGGCAGATCGTTGATGACGGAGGGGTTGATCAAATACACCCCCGTATTGACCATTCCCACTTCAGATTTTTCTGGTTTGTTTAAAAAGTGGATGACCTTATGACCATTCATGATAGCTTTGCCAAATTCCTGTTGGTTTAACTTTGGTTTGACACATAGAGTGATTTCTTGCCCATGATCGTGATGAAAGCGAAATAAGTCTGTGAGGTTGATGTCGGTGAAAATATCCCCATGAAGGACGAGTAGAGGTGAAGGTGAGAGTAGGTGTTTGGCAGATGCCAAGGCTCCGGCAGTCCCCAAGTGTATAGGTTGATTCACAATAGTGATGGTGGGATCAGAGTCTGTAATGACATGAAGTTCTTTATCGGGTTGGTCGGTAAGGATAAATATTTGGGAAATGTTGTAGCTGTGCAGTAAATTAATCAGGTGTTGCAAAATACTTTGGCCGGCTACCAGTGTCGTGGTGTGGTCAATGGCTGCTTTTGATCCACCAGCCAGGATGACGGCCTGACTGACTTGTCCGGTCAGCTGTTGATTGACCAGGTATTCGATAGCGTGTGAGCGATTGCGGATCGTTTTTCCATCAATCAAACGATCTAACTGATGGACAATTTCGGGAGAAATGGTGATGGTGAGGCGCGTTTTAGACATAGTGATGTCTTGATTGTATCACTTGTCTTATCAAGCTTAACCTCGTTTGGATTTAAGGTATTCAATAATCATAGGGATAATGGAAACGCCAATGATACCAAAGATGACAAAACTAAAGTTGTGGCGGACTGCGGGGAGATTGCCAAAGAAATATCCCAAGAAAGTGAACATAGCTACCCAAACAATGCCACCGATAATGTTGTAACTAATGAATTTTTTATAATCCATGGTGCCAATCCCTGCCACAAACGGGGCAAAAGTACGCACAATAGGAACGAATCGAGCAAGGATAATCGTTTTACCTCCGTGTTTTTTATAGAATTCTTGTGTTTTCTCGATATGTTCCGGTTTAATTGGCAGTTTTGGATTTGAGACAATTTTTTCTCCAAAAAAATGACCAATCCAATAATTGGCGGTATCTCCCAAGATTGCACTGCAAGCAAGAATTGCGAATAACAAGAGTGGGTTAAGCGTCCCTAGGGCGGCAATGGCACCGGCAGCAAAGAGGAGTGAATCTCCGGGTAAGAAAGGAGTAATAACAAAGCCTGTTTCCGCAAAAATAATCAGAAACAGGAAGACATACGTCAATGTTCCATAGGCGGAGGTAATTTCTGCCAGATGGACATCGATATGAAGGATAAAATTAACAAGCATCATGAGATAGTGCATAAGAAGTATTCTACCTGGAATATTTTTTATTTAAACTGGGTTAATAATGGAGCAATGTCAACCTCCAGCGAATGCTGGACAAGGGGGCCATGTTTGAGGATCCCATCTTCCTGATGATAGGGTAGCTCATGGGTGTCTTGCCAGAAGATACCAACCGGGAGTTTGTCGGTTCGCATAGCTTGTTTCCAAGCAGCTTCTTTGGATTCTATTTGATACCCTTCATCTGAAAGCTTGGTAGTGTGCTCACGATACCAATTGGCATCCATAGTGGGGTTAAAGATCATACAAGGTTGCAGAATATCAACGACAGCGAAGCCAGGATGATTAATGGCTTTTACCATGGTGCTGACGAGGTTGGGTAAATCGGTGGCTACTTCGCGGGCCGCAAAAGTGGCATGATTTGAAATTGCCAGAGCCATAGGATTAAGTTCTCGCTCGATAGACCCGTATGGGGTTGATTTGGTTTTGGTGCCTTTAGCGGTGGTGGGACTCATTTGTCCGGTGGTAAGTGAATAGCGATGGTTGTCGTGAACAAACACGGAAATGTCATGATTACCGCGCATCTCGTTGAGGTAATGGGTGAGGCCTTCGCCATATCCCCCACCATCTCCAATTACCACAATTACTTTCAGTTCATGATTGGCGAGTTTGACGCCGACTGCGGGCGGAATAGCTCTTCCATGAAGGCAGTGAATACCATACATGGTATTGAAATCCGCCATATTGCCGGAGCAGCCAATGTCATAGCACATGACAATGTTTTCTTTAGGTACTTCAAGTTGGGAGACGGCTTGTTTGAGGGCAGCTCGGATAGAATAATTACCACAACCTGGACACCATGTGGGCTTGATATATGAATCGAGACTGGTTTGATCTATAGGCATATTTTTTTACCTTTGTTCACTGTTTAACGATGTAGAATTTCGTGAGCGTATTGAATAATTTCTTCCGGATAGAAGGGGCGACCATCGTATTTGGTGCGCTTATGGTACACGTCAATGCCGGTTTCTTGTCGAATGAGTTTAGCCAATTGACTTAGACTATTTCCCTCGACGACGACGACATTCTTTGATTTTTGGATTACAGCCGTGGTTTGTTCAACGGGGAAAGGCCAGAGCCAAGATAGATTGTAGGCGGCGGCATCAATACCTTGGGAGCGAAGCACGGTCAATGCTTGGCGAATGGGACCTAATGTTGAACCATAACTGACAAAGGTGATTTCTGGATTATCTGATCCATCATAAAATTGGATCGGGGTGGCAGATTTGATAGCTGCCATCTTTTTCATCCGTTTATTGTTTTGCTCAACGCGGTCCTTGGCAGTTTCGCTGCCGATACCATGGATATCATGCTCATAGGTGTTGGCCAGATAAAAGCCGTCTTTTTGACCAGGTACAGGACGAGGGGTGATACCGCTTTCAGTCAGGGCATAGCGGTTATGGAAACCGGATTCATCAACAGTGGGATTGGGCTGGCGGCTAAGTAAATCAGTTTTAAAACGGGTGTTGGGGAAATGAGTGGACTGGTTACTTTCAGACAAATATTTGTCTGACAATACAATGACGGGAACTTGGAATTTGTCTGCCCAATCGAAGGCTTGTCGAGATAATTCGAAAGCCTCAAATACATCTCCAGGGGCAATGACAATTCGGGGAAATTCATCTTGGCTGGCCCAGATGGCAAATTGTAAATCTCCTTGTGCAGTCCAGGTGGGCATGCCAAGAGCGGGGCCGGGGCGCATGACTTCGTAAATGACCAAGGGAAGTTCGGCGACACCGGAAAATCCGACAGCTTCGGTCATGTAACAAAAACCACCGCCAGAAGTACCGCAGGCACTTCGAACACCTGCATAGCTCATTCCCAGCGCCATATTGATAACACCAATTTCATCTTCCGCATGCTTGACAAAGAAATCGCCTTTTTCAGACCACTCAGCCAAGACGTGAAGGAGCGTGGAAGCAGGAGTCATGGGATAGGCCACATACGCTTTCATACCACCGGCAATTGCTCCAAGGGCGAGGGCTTCGTTGCCGCACACCGTGACGGTATCTCTAGGCGATTGTTTGGTGATTGCGATGGTAGATAGTGGTTTGAGATGTTCTGCTGCCCAGGTGAAACCGGCTTGGGCTGCGTTTTTATTTAACGCAATGACACTCTCTCCTTTAGAGGAAAACGTATCAGTGATGACCTCATAGAGGAGTGATATGTCTAAGCCAAGTAAAAACACTGATACGCCCAATGCAACGTTGTTATACATCAAGCGATCAGCTCCAACATTTTTTGCCAGTTCTACCAGGGGGACATCGTAAGCGGGGCATGGCAGTGCGTATTTTGAAATATCGCATTTACTGTCGGCAGCGTCATAGATGACGACCGATTCAGCGGTCAATTCGGCTTTATGTTCACGCACGGCATTTTCGGTGAGAGCAACGAGGACATCAGCAGAGGTGAGTTGTGAATAGATCTTATCCATGGAGGCAGAAACTTGATAGGTGTTATGACCGCCGCGAATGAGTGAAGGATATTCTGTGTAATCAAATGTAGTCAGACCAAAGCGAAGACAGGTCTTGGAAAAGATAAGGCCGGTGGATTTAATCCCTTCTCCGGCAGGTCCTGCAATTTTCCAATTTAGGGCAGTTTTGGACATAGTAGCTCCATTCTAGCGCAAATCTATTTTGTTTCTAGCGTAATTTTTATATCTGCAGCATAGATACGTTTGTGAGTAACGATGGCAGGGTTAATTTCCAATTCATTGATGCAATCAATATCTAAAAGAACTGTGCCAAGTCGCATCATCATATCAATAATTGGTTCGATCGGAATTCCTTTTTTATGAATGGCTTTAGCTGCTTTGGTGGTATTAAACGCGCGCGCAAGATACGTCTTTGTGGTGGGCATAAAAGCATAGGCACGATCTTCCAATGTGTTGGTGAGTGTGCCACCCAACCCAATGGTAACAAATGGACCGAATTGCGGGTCACGTTTCGCCCCAATAATGAGCTCTAATTCACCTTTAATTGTTTGTTGGAATAGCACTTCTGGGTACAGCGTTTGTAGTTTTCTAAAGGCAAGCCGGGCGTTTGTGGTGGACATGATGTTTAAGATTACTCCCCCAACACTGGCTTTATGAGCGATGGCGAGACCAGCAGTTTTGGCGACGGCCGGTCGATCAACATACTCCATGGCCTCCCCCACCTCTTCTAGTTTGGTGATGATGGCGGATTTTGGTAGGTGAAAATGATACGCCGACAACAATTCAAAGGCATGGGCTAAAGACACTCCTTGTTGGAGGTGATGAGTTAACTTGGTTTTCATTTGATCACTGACAAACGAGGGTTTGGAAGCAGGATAGACGTTAATGGATGAGCGCGAGGTTTCATATCCGGCCTTGGCAGCAATAATTTGGAGGGCTTGGGTGGGAAAGTCAAAATTGAGCATGTGGTGTTTGCCCAGTAAACGTCTGGCGGAAACCATTTTTTCGCCACCAATCATGACAGCGTAGCTGGGAATTCGGTGATGAATTTCACTATCAACAATACTTTGAGCCGTTTCGAGTGGTTTAGTGGTTGTTTGTGGAGTGACGATGGTGAGTAAATTATGGATGGAACGGTCACGCTTAAGTATAGATAGAGCGGTGCTGAAATCTTGGGGAGTAGCATCACCAAGGATATCGAGTGGATTATGTGGATTGAGACGAGGTAAAGCGAGTGAGATTTTTTGCTTGATATTGGGCGTGAGCTCGGTCAGTTCTAATCCGAGATTGGCAGCTTCGTCGGTAGAGAGTACCCCTGGTCCTCCGGCGTTGGTAAGGATGGTGAGGTTGGTGGAAGTCGCAGGAGGAACATGCGTAAACGCGGCGGCTAAGTTAAGCCATTCCTGAATAGTATCAGTGATAATAATCCCGGTTTGTTTGGCAAATGCTTTGGTGAGGATGTAATTTGAAGCAAGTGCGGCAGTGTGGGAAGCGGATGCGGTTTGACCAGCTAACGACTGGCCGCCTTTGAGGAAAATGATGGGTTTTTTCGGGCTTAACCGGGAGCAGGTACGGAAGAAATTGTTTGCATTCTGGAAGGATTCTAAATACACCAGAATAGCTTTGGTGTTTTTATCTTTTGCGGCGTATTCGAGCGCTTCAATCTCTCCAATATTTATGCGGTTACCCAAGGTAACGGCATGACTTAAGCCTACATCCATCTTGATGGCCCAATCGATAATTCCGGTTACCAAAGCCCCCGATTGAGATATGAGCATAATGTTTCCTGGAGGAGGTAGTTTTGGACCAAAGGTGGCGTTGAGATGGTTGACAGGGCTGAGGACCCCCAAGCAGTTTGGTCCTAGGACACGGGTGGGGATGTGTCCGAGTGTGTGCCGCAATTCTTGCTGGAGAATAGCTCCTTTAGGACCAGATTCGGCAAATCCAGCGGTAATAATGATTGTATTTTCAATTTTATTTTCGGCACATTCCGAGATAATTGTCGCAACAAGGGGGGCGGGTGTAACAATAACAGCAACGTCAATAGATTGGTGAACGGCAGTAATTGAAGGGTAACATTTTAATCCAAGAATGGTCTTAGCGTTGGGGTTTATGGGATAAATTTTCCCTTTATATCCACCATCTATAATGTTTTTGAGAACCTGATAACCCACTTTTTCGGGTGAGCGGGAGGCCCCGACAATGGCGATAGATCGTGGATTAAAATATTTATCAAACGGATTGCGGGCAGCCATATTAACAGGATACAGGGTTTAGGTAATAGGATACAAGAGATATCTTCTGGTTATACGAGTGATTGGCCGGACATAGTTGCCGGTTTTTCGATCCCCATGATTTTTAAAATTGTGGGGGCAACATCAGCAAGAATTCCTTTGGGTAATTGTCTGGGTAAATGGGCAAAATTTCCACCATGAATGATAAAAGGGACAGGGTTGGTGGAATGTTCGGTGTCGATGCCCCCCGTAGTCATATTGATCATTTCTTCGACATTCCCATGGTCAGCAGTAATGACGACAACTCCATGATAGGCGTCAACTGTTTCGATAATCCTGCCAATATTACGATCAGCATATTCGCAAGCTTTTATGCCGGCCTCAAGATTGCCGGTATGTCCAACCATGTCAGGATTGGCAAAATTAAGTACGATGAAGTCGTAAAGGTTGGTATTAATCCGCTCAATTAATGTTTGCGTTAGTTCGATAGAGCTCATTTCAGGTTTTTGATCATAGGTGGATACAGGAGGTGAAGGGATGATAATGCGGTCTTCGCCGGGGTAAGGGTCTTCTCGCTGACCATTAAAATAAAATGTGACAAAACGTTCTTTTTCCGTCTCTGACATGCGGAGTTGTCTCAAACCTACATCGCCAATGACGCGTCCCAGAGGCATATCGATATGCTCTGGTGGGAATGCCACATGCACGGGTAAGCCGGTTTCGTACTCTGTCATAGTGACAAAGTAAAGGTTTTTGATCAGGTCACCCCGATCAAAGGGGGCACGGGATTCTTTGATCACGGGTGAGGTGACAAGGTGAGATTTGTAATATTTGATGGCATAGGGGTCAAAACCGTCCTGTTTTACCGACACGTATTCAAAATTGGGATAGACGAACACTTTGGTAAGTTGTCTGGGGCGATCGATCCTGAAGTTGAAAAAGATAACCGCATCGTTTTCTTTCACTCGGGCTTTAGGTTGCCCATCTTTGCCCACAATAATAAGCGGTTTGATGAATTCGTCCGTTTCGCCCTTTTGGTAACAAGCATTTATACCTGTCAGGGCTTTGTAGGCAAGTTCGGTGCGTTCCCACCGATGATCTCGATCCATGGCATAATACCGGCCACACACACTGGCAATATATCCCAGTCCCAATTCTTTCAGTCGACGCTCAAGCTGATGAATGAAATTTAAGCCAGAAGTGGGTGGAGAATCTCTCCCGTCAGTAATGACGTGGAGTGCAACATTTTTGGCGTCCCACTTTTTGCAGGTGTGTAACAGAGCATAGAGATGGTCCAGGTGTGAATGAACGCCTCCAGAGCCAATCAGCCCGAGTAAGTGGAGCGTGCTGTTATTTTTTTTCGTGTGTTCAATGGCGGTGAGGAATTGTTGGTTGTGAACGAAACTTCCGTCAGCGATTGATTGGTTAATTCGAGGTAAATCTTGATACACAATTTGTCCAGCACCTAGATTGAGGTGTCCCGTTTCTGTGTTGCCATCCTCGCCTTTGGGGAGACCGACAGATTCACCCGATGCTTCAAGTTCGGTATATAGTGCCTCTTTGGATAACCGATCAAGTGTCGGTGTTTTTGCGAGCGTTATGGCGTTGCCTCGGTTTGGAGGGGCAATCCCCCATCCATCGAGGATAATGAGCACAACTGGTTTGGGGATATCAGTCATGGGTTTGCTTTATTGCTTCATGTTGGTCAAGGTCAGGAAATAGCTCTTGTTCAATCTGAAGTAATCGGTTGTATTTCACAATTCGTTCGCCACGACTGGGAGAACCAAATTTTGCGTATTCTGCGCCGATGCCTACCGCAAAGTCAGCGATAAAATAATCGTTGGTTTCGCCAGAACGGTTTGACACTTGGACTGAGAAATTGGCATATTTGGCGGTTGTTATAACATCAATAACTTCGGTAATAGTACCAGCTTCATTGGGTTTGATAAGAGTGGCAGTGCATGATGTTGAATCGAT
>CAZKMY010000017.1:0-16500 GCA_964554085.1 uncultured Pseudomonadales bacterium | reverse complement strand
GAGGGTTTAATAGAAACAGTAAGTGATAACCCCATACTTCCTCTCATGAAAGCAATATACTCCCTATGAAAAATATACTTATTATCAGTAGTTTGATAGTTGTAGCGTTTTTAGCAGGAAACACCACATCAAGTAAATCAGGTAAAGATAATACACCTCAAGTGCAAGGAGTTACCCAACAAATCTCAAGCCTGCCCCCATTACAATTCAATGAGTTATTACAAACGAACAAGTATCTCCTGCTAGATATCAGAACAGCCGATGAATACGCGGCTGGACACCTAGAAAATGCGAAACAAATTGATTATTACCAAACCCAAGCATTTTCTGATTATCTCGATAGATTAGATAAAAATGCAAAATATCTCATTTATTGTCGAACTGGCAAACGATCGAGCGTCGCCTCACAAATCATGCAGAGCAAAGGGTTTGAAGACGTTACGGAGTTATTAGGAGGATACAACGCTTGGGTAACCGTGGGGTTATCAATTAGTAGATAAGGAGTCCAAACATGAATGTTCTAAAAATTGGTGCCGTTTGGTGTAATGGTTGCTTAGTTATGCGCCCTCGATGGGCAGAGATTGAAAAAGAAAATCCTTGGTTAAAAACGCAGTATTTTGACTTTGACGCAAGCAAAGAGGTGCTGGAAAAATATCAGATTGATAGTGGTGTATTGCCCGTATTCATTTTTCTCGATCAAGACGGAAAAGAGTTTTTGCGTTTAAGTGGAGAAATTGAAAAAGAAACATTGCTTAAAATTCTTTATGAAAATAAAGATAAATAGGAATTTTTCATGAAACAGTTTCTTCAATTTTTTATAGTTAGCGTTTTGTGTTTATTAATGATTAAACCGGCTCAGGCTGCTGAACCAGTTTATGCGAATCTATTTTATGGTGAGGGTTGTCCCCACTGCGCCAAAGAACGAGCTTTCTTTGATTCCATCAAAGATAAATATCCACAATTAAATCTGACAGAATATGAAATTTATTATCACAACGAAAATAATTCTTTACTTCAAAAAGTTGGTAAAAGTCTTCAAGTTCAATCCAATGGCGTCCCCTTTTTAGTTATCGGCAATCACAGTATTGTTGGTTTTTCCGAAGGAGTTACCCCAATAGAAATAGAAAAACTGATTGTAGAATGTTCAAAAACAGCCTGCGGTGATCGTGTAGCTTTGGTTCAAAATACAGCGAAAATATCCATTATTCAGGCTACAACTTCAGCGACGACAGAATCAAAGCTGACCCAACCAATAGACACAAAAAAGATTATTTCCATTCCTTTCATAGGACAAAAAGATGTGTCCACATTTTCATTACCTCTCTTAACGGTTGTATTAGCATTTTTAGATGGATTTAATCCTTGTGCCATGTGGACGTTACTGTTTTTGATTAGCTTATTGCTTGGACTGAAAGATAAAAAACGTATGTGGATTTTGGGCACAACCTTTATTGCCTCATCTGCATTAGTATATTTTCTTTTCTTGGCTGCATGGTTAAATCTATTTTTATTCCTAGGATTTGTGGTATGGATTCGCGCTGTCATTGGCATCATTGCCCTTGTTGCTGGTTACATGTACCTAAAAGATTATTGGAAAAATAAACATGGTGGCTGTAATGTCATGGGTGACGAAAAACGGCAAAGAATCTTTGAAAAATTACGGGCAATCACCCAAAAACGTCAGCTCCTGCTTGCTTTAGGAGGAATCATTCTGTTGGCAGTAGCAGTAAATATGGTTGAACTAATTTGTTCAGCTGGTTTGCCTGCAATTTATACTCAAGTTTTAAGCATGGCTCATTTACAACCATGGCAATATTATTTGTATCTGATTTTCTATATTCTCATCTTTATGTTGGATGATTTATTCGTTTTCTTTACCGCCATGATCACTATGCAGGCAGTAGGAGTTCAAAGTAAATATGCGCGCTATTCTCACCTTATCGGCGGCTTCTTAATGTTTATCATCGGCATACTACTGCTCTTCAAGCCAGAATGGTTAATGTTTGGGTAATTTGAACTATATGAAAAGAATCTTTGGATTTATTCTTATTTTCACAAGTCTCATTATTGGTTGCTTTAGTTCCAAAGTTTACGCGAATGATAGCAATCTTCGCCAAGATGAAACCATGGAAGCAAAAGTAGCCTGGATTATTGAAGAAAAACAAATCACCTTACTCGATAAGCAACAAACCTACCAAAAACTCAAGCTGGAGATAACTTCAGGAAATCATAAAGGTCAAACAGTTGAATATGAAAATGGTTCCTTACCTCAAGCTCAATCGGTAACTTATAAAGTTGGTGATCAACTTATCTTAGGAGCTTCGTATAGCTCCGATCAATCAGAGCCGTATTACTATGTTGTTGACCGTGTTCGTCGTCCCGCTTTACTATCTCTTGTCATATTGTTTGTCATTGTAGTTGCATTGGTGGCCCGAAGGCGGGCCTTCGGAGCACTCATGGGTTTAGTTATTTCTTTTGGGATCATTTTTAAATTCGTCTTGCCGGAATTATTAAGGGGAAGTGACCCAATTGGAGTATCACTGTTCGCTGCCATCCTGATGATTCCTATCACTTTTTATATCTCGCATGGTTTTTCCAAAAAAACCCATATTGCTGTTGTGAGCACCTTTATTGCTCTCGTGGTCACATCGTTACTTGCAGGATATTTTTCAAGTACAGCACAATTGACAGGATATGTTTCTGAGGAAGCAATGTTTCTTCAAAGTTTGGGTACATCCACTTTCAATATTTATGGATTATTGATTGCGGGGATGATTTTAGGGGTGTTGGGAGTTTTAGATGACGTTACCATTTCTCAAGCAGCTTTAGTTCAGGAATTAAAAACAGCCAATCCCAAACTATCCAAACGTCAGTTATTTAAACAAGCGATGAATGTAGGGACTGATCATATTGCTTCGATGGTCAATACACTCGTATTGGTTTATGTGGGAGCAGCCATGCCACTACTTATGCTGTTTGTAAACTCTTCAAAGCCATTTGCGGAATTAGTGAATTATGAAATGGTGGGTGAAGAAGTGGTTAGATCTTTAGTTGGTAGTATTGGTTTGGTTCTCGCTGTACCCATTACTACACTTCTGGCAGTTCATTGGTTGTCGACAAAATCAAAAACAATATAATGTTGGTGAGTAAACGTAAAATCCCCCAGAGCATGGTACTGAAACTAGGTTCTCACTGCATTCCACCACCACCACCGCATGATAAAGTGGGTGTATGGTAGAAATTGTTCGTGCCACATCACAAGACAGTTCTCAACTTGTCGGTTTATCCAAGGTCCTTGGATATGACACTGACGAGGCAAGTTTAATTCATCGAATCAATAAAATAACTGGTCTGAATAATCACTGTCTGTTAGTTGCCAAAGAGGATAAAAAAGTCATTGGTTTTTGCCACGGCTACGTCCGCACCCTCGTCGAAGTCGCTGAAGCAGTTGAGATTGGTGGATTAGTGGTTGATGATGCCTGGCAAGGTCAGGGGATAGCGAAAAAACTTGTGCAGGGGATCGAAAAATGGGCAGTCGAAAATGGTTTTAATCGCGTTGTTTTATCCAGTAATATCATCCGCACCAATGCGCATGGTTTTTATGAACACTTGGGATATAAAAAAATTAAACAACAATTCGCGTTTGAGAAAAAACTGTAAAATGACCTTCAATGAATTCACGATTGGTGAGATTCAAGTAGCGGAAGTGATTTCCCCCGACATTTGCATTACCAATACTCAGGATGTCCTTGATCTCATGGGAGAAATTCAGGCTGATACATATATTTTTCACACACATCATTTCGAAACTGACTTCTTCGATCTCTCTACCCGGAAATTGGGAGAAATTCTCCAGAAATTTACCAATTATCGGATCAAGGTAGCGATTATCGGTGATTTTTCTATGTACCCCAGCAGCACGCTCAAAGACTTTATCTATGAAAGCAATAAAGTCGGCGAGTATCTCTTTGTGTCATCACTTGACGAAGTCAAGAAAAAATGGGGAAAGTCTAGTTAAATTACATTGGCTGATTGAATCAACTGAAGAATTTTTGCTTGTTCAACATCAGCCTTGCCGGCAAGAGTATCTCCTACCAAATATTCCAACCCCCAAACCCGTAACAACGCTTCATTTTGCGGCACAAACAAATGGTTCAATGCTCGACGACTTGCATAAATAAATTCAGTCTCAGAATGACCGGGAGTCTTAATTGAATCTCCCCATGGTTCTGTCTGTAATTCCGTAATTTCCAAAGGAATACCTTGTTGTTGAAGCCTTGATACGAGATTAGGAAAATAATCCGACTTAGACTGAGATGCGTCCTCTTGTTCAGCGATGAAATCGTACGGTTGGGGGAGTTGACCCAAAACAGGCGAATCAGGATGTTTGTAATAAAAATCAAAACCTAGTCTAAGATTAGCGTCATGCAACGAACTCATAAAATCGACCAATGTATCCAAAGTTAACCCCTTCCCAAATGCAGGTGATTTATTTCCAGCCGTATTAAATAGAAGGGGGGTAGAAGGAAAATATTCCCGAACCACTTGATATACATCATACAAATATTCCGGTGTAATAACCAACGCAGGATCTCCCGCCACAGGGCTGATTGCTTCATTTTCAGGATTAATGCAGGTTATTTGATTCAACTGAGATTGAGAATAATGCTTGGCTAGGTATTCAAATAACCGACGGAGATAATCAAGACTAACTTTTGCCAACTCACTACCTGGTGTAACTCGTTTGTCCTGAGGAATTAGTCGCTGATAAAACCCAGGAACGTGCGCTTCTGGCCACCGAAATGTTTTTATTCCTACTCCCAGGCAAATGGAACTATCTTGATTCAATAACGCATCAAAACTTGGTTTGTAGTAATCAAGATTAATTTGTCCTTGTTCAGTTTCAGTATTCTGCCACCGGAAACCATAACGGATTTCGCGCACCCCCCATTCCGACAATGAAGTTATTGCTTTTTCATGAGAAATTGATCGGTATCCCGCCCAATCCCACTGTTCAGGAGAAAACGAACCTCCATAACGAACAAGAGTGGGTCGATTCCGTAAGTATGCAAGATATGAATCTGGTCCTTCCATCGCAAGTTTCCACTCAGATAAAATTTCTTGATGGGAAAGAGGAGTGAGTTGTTCGGAATTAAATAATTGGTTGATAAAGGGATAGACTTTATCTGCTCCTTTTGATATCAAAATCCCCGCCACTCCACCCACTACCAAACCCCAACAAAAATCTCTTCGTGAAATAACTTCAGAATTTGGTGGCATACTATCCTTTTTGGAATAATATTCTACACTAGAGAACTTTTCGTATGGAAATCAATGTCCAGATGATACAATAAGGGCTGGTTTGGAATATGGAGACGTCGCCTAGTGGCTATGGCAAACGCCTGGAAAGCGTTGACTCGAAAGGGTCCCGAGGGTTCGAGTCCCTCCGTCTCCGCCTTCGCTTCGCCGTAGCTCGCCAAGAGCGTAGGCGAGCTTCAGCATCAGCTACGGCGAGATATAATCCGCCCTCGGTATTAATCAACTTGTAAAGGATACTCATGCCTTCTTTTCCTTCTGAATTCAAATCAAATGTGTGGCAAGACACCGTAAATACCCGGGATTTTATTGCCACCAACATTACTCCTTACACTGGTGACGATTCATTTTTAGCTGGTCCCACCGAAAAAACCAAAGAATTATGGGAAAAAGCTAAAACTCTCTTAGCAGAAGAAAACAAAAAAGGCGGCATCCTTGATATTGATGTTAAAAATATTTCCACCATCACCAGTCATGCTGCAGGATACTTGGATAAAGACAATGAGCTAATTGTGGGTTGGCAAACCGACGCACCCTTAAAGCGTGGCATCAAGCCCTTTGGTGGTTGGCGGGTCGTGGAAAAAGCCTGTGAAGAAAATGGCTATCACTTGGATGAGGCAGTGAAAGAAATTTGTGATAAATATCGGAAAACTCACAATGATGGTGTGTTTGATGCCTACACAGAGGAAATGCGTAACTACCGGAAAACCGGTATTGTCACCGGCCTTCCTGATAATTATGGCCGGGGCCGGATCATTGGTGATTACCGCCGGGTCGCCCTCTATGGCGTTGATTTTTTAATCAGTCAAAAACAAGCTGACTTCGCCGCTCTCCCCAGCGAAACCTCTGATGAATTAATTCGCTTGCGTGAAGAAATCAACGAACAAATCAAAGCCCTCACCATGATGAAACAGATGGCTCAAAGTTATGGTTTTGATATGAGTCAGCCAGCTCAAAACGCCAAAGAGGCTATCCAATGGACCTATTTTGCCTATCTATCCGCCGTCAAAGAGCAAGACGGTGCCGCTATGAGTTTAGGCAACGTCTCCTCCTTCTTTGACATCTATATTGAACGCGATCTTCAAAACGGCACTCTTACCGAAGCCGCTGCTCAAGAACTAGTCGATCAATTCGTCATGAAGCTGCGCATGGTCCGTCACCTCCGGATGAGTGAGTACAACCAACTCTTTGCGGGTGATCCCACTTGGGTGACTGAATGTGTGGGTGGTATGTGGAAAGATGGTCAGACTAAAGTAACCAAAACCTCATTTCGCTTCCTCCAAACCCTCTACAACCTTGGTCCCGCTCCCGAACCCAACCTTACTATTCTTTGGTCAGACAAATTACCTGAAAGCTTTAAACAATTTTGTGCCAAAGTGTCTATCGATACCTCTTCCCTCCAATACGAAAACGACTACTTAATGAGCGAGGTGGGGAACTGTGATGATTACAGTATTGCCTGCTGTGTCTCCATGATGGAGACCGGCAAAGAAATGCAATTCTTTGGAGCTCGCTGTAATTTGGCCAAAACCCTCCTCCTTGCCCTCAATGAAGGGAAAGACGAATTAAGTGGTGCGGTTCTTGTTCCGGGGATTGCTGCACTTCCCGAGGGACCACTTCAATATGATGAAGTCATGAGTCGTTTCCAACAAACCATGGCGTATGTGGCCAAATCCTACGTCAACATCATGAATACCATTCACTACATGCATGACAAATACTATTACGAAAAAGCGCAACTCTCGCTCATGGATACCCATTGTAAGCGCAACATGGCCTTTGGTATTGCCGGACTTTCGGTCGTTGCTGATTCACTCTCAGCCATCAAATTTGCCTCAGTTAGTGTTGAGCGGAACGAACAAGGCTTAACAAGTGGTTTCACCACCACGGGTGAATATCCTCAATACGGCAACGACAATGATCAAGTTGATCAAATTGCCGTTGAAGCGGTTAAAACCTTTAATGCTGAACTGCACAAACAACACATTTATCGTGATGCTACTCCCACACTATCCGTGCTCACCATTACCTCAAATGTGGTGTATGGCCACAAAACCGGGGCTACTCCCGATGGCCGCAAAGCGGGTGAACCCTTTGCTCCTGGAGCCAATCCCATGCATGGCCGGGATAAATCCGGTGCTATCGCTTCCCTTAATTCCGTTGCCAAACTTCCCTACGAATCAGCTCGAGACGGCATCAGTAATACCTTCTCCATCGTCCCCGGAGCTTTGGGTAAAGATCGTCAAAACCAAATTCGAAACCTTACCACCATGTTGGATGGGTACTTTAATAAAAGCGCTCATCATATTAATGTGAATGTCTTTAACCGCGACACCTTGGTAGATGCCATGGAACATCCCGAAAATTATCCTCAACTCACCATTCGGGTGTCTGGCTACGCAGTTAATTTCATCAAACTATCTCACGAACAGCAGGAAGAAGTCATTTCTCGTACCTTCCATAGTTCGATGTAAAAAAGCATGTTAAGCGTTCATTCGGTCGAGACGTTTGGTACGCAAGATGGTCCCGGGATTCGGTTAGTGATCTTTACCCAAGGGTGTAATTTTCGTTGTCTCTATTGTCATAATCCAGACACGCAAGAATCAGTGGGTCAAGCGAAACCCATGGAGACGAGTGAAATCATTGAGCTACTTGAGCGGCAGCGGCCGTACCTAAAAAATGGGGGAGGCCTCACCGTTTCCGGTGGTGAACCCACGCTGCAAATAGACGGGATGATTGATCTTTTTATTAAAGCCAAAGCAGCAGGCTTTCATACCTGCTTGGATTCCAACGGTTCCATCTATACCGATCAACTCCGCGAGTTATACCAAGTCACCGACCTGTTATTACTCGACGTTAAACACATTGATCCTACGATTCATCAAAAATTGACTGGTCAATCAAATGAAAATGTGTTGAAAGCTGCCGCACTGCGGGAATCCCTGCAGTCACCCATGTGGCTTCGGTATGTCCTGGTTCCTGGCTGGACAGATCAAGAAGAATGTATTAAAGCATGGGCACACCACTTCCAGGCATACCAGACAGTGGAAAAAGTGGAAATTTTGCCGTATCATTCCATGGGTGTATTTAAATATGAGGCGCTTCATCGTCCGTATTATCTTGAGAACGTTAAGTCGCCCACACCAGCAGTAATCAATCAGGCCAAAGAGTGGATGGAGGCGTATCTACACGTTCCCATCACAACTTCCTAAACCAAGAAAGAAATTAATACCATTTAGTTCAAACGATACAATTAACATGTCATTTCAAACCCTTTTTCAACCCCAATCCATCGCCGTTATTGGCGCCTCCAGTCGTCCCGGCACCGTTGGCAATGACTTAATCAAAAATCTCGTCGCCACCTTCACCGGCAAAATTCTTCCCATCAATCCCAAAATTGATGAACTTTATGGTCTTCCAGTTATTCATGACATCACCGAAGTTCAAGACAAAATCGATTTAGTCGTGGTAGCAATTCCTGCCGTCGCGGTTCCTGATGCCATTCAAAAAGCTGCTGACAAAGGTGCGACTGCGGCCATCGTTATTTCCGCTGGGTTCAAAGAAGCCGGCAACAAAGAACTTGAGCAACAAGTTGCCGACGTCTGTCTTCGCAATAATGTTACCTTGATTGGTCCCAACTGTTTGGGTGTGATTAATCCCGCCAGTCACATGAACGCATCGTTTGCTGGCCAAATGCCCGAAAAGGGGAATGTTGCCTTCATTTCTCAAAGTGGCGCACTTTGTACAGCAGTACTCGATTATGCCAATGATTTAGGTATAGGTTTTTCCAAGTTCCTCAGTATTGGCAACAAAGCGACCGTAGATGAAGTAGAATTACTAAACTTTTTCGCCGATGATCCCGATACTAAAGTGATTGCCATGTACGCCGAATCACTTACCAATGCTCCAGAGTTTATCAAGACTGTTCGTCATCTTCTCCGCCTCCCTCAACCCAAACCCGTTATCATCCTTAAATCCGGCAAGACAGCTGAAGGTGCTGGAGCTATCGCTTCACATACCGGCTCACTTGCTGGTGGTGATGCTGCCTACCAAGCCTTATTTAATCAAGCGGGCGTCATCCGTGCCAACTCCATTTCCGAATTATTCGAACTCATTCAACTATTCTCGATCCATACCATTCAACCAGTTAATCGGGTTGCTATTATCACCAATGCCGGTGGTCCTGGTGTTCTTATCACCGACGCGTTAATTGAAAACCATCTCAAACTCGCCACTCTATCTGCCGATACCATCACTATGTTAAAATCATTTTTACCTGTTGCCGCCAACGTTCACAATCCCGTCGATATATTAGGAGACGCTCTTGCCGACCGCTATGCCGAAGGCTTAAAAGCGGTCGCTGACGATCCTGACGTTGATGCGGTCATTCTGTTGCTGACCCCTCAGTCCATGACCCAAATCCCCGAAACCGCCGCACATATTATCCAAATTAAACGATCTGTTAAAAAACCCATTGTTGTTACCTTCATGGGAAAACAGTTGGTTAAGTCTGGTCTCACCTCACTTCGGAATGATCGGATTATGGCCAGTGAATTCCCCGAACCCCTCGCCTTCAGTCTTGGTCAAATGGCCAAATTAAATCGAGTCGTTACCGAACCAGAAATAGCTCCAATGATATTTTCTGACGTTGATAAAAACAAAGTTGCTCAATTATTTGAAAACTACAGAGCCTCCGGTCACACCAAACTTCCCGAAGCTGATGCGCTCGAAATTTTAGAAGCGTATAAATTTCCTACCCTTCATCGGGTAGTGGTTACTTCGGCTGAAGATGCTGCCGCTCAAGCTGCTCAATTCACCAGCCCCGTGGTGATGAAGATTGTGTCTGCCAATATTCTCCACAAATCCGATGTGGGAGGAGTCTTACTTAATATTCAACCTGATCAAATTGCCACCGAATACACCAACCTTATGAATCACATTCAACAGACATGTCCTCAAGCCAAGCTTGATGGTGTCTTAGTTGTCGCGATGGCACCCTCAGGGGGTGCCGAACTCATCTTGGGCGTCAACAAAGCTCCAGGATTGGGGACCATGATCATGGTAGGTTTGGGTGGAATTTTTGTGGAAATCCTCAAGGATGTTAATTTTGGTTTCGTTCCGGTTTCCAAAAATGATGCCACACGATTACTGGATACCTTAAAGAGTAAAGCTTTACTAGAAGGTGCCCGTGGTACTGAACCTGTCAACAAAGAATCGGTAATAGAATGCATCCTGCGGTTATCTCAATTGGTCACCGACTTCCCCGAGATTACCGAACTTGATATTAATCCCTTACTCGCGCATCCCTCCGGGTCTCTCGTCCTCGACGCCCGGATTGTGATTGAGTAGAAAAAAATTTTCGATTGCTCTTGATTAAGTCGGCAAAAGTAATAGGATGAAGGCAAGTAATAGCGTTCCTTTTTTATAATAAGAAGAAATTCATGCACGAAGGCCTTCCAGCCATTCTGCCTAAATCATCAACAAACACCTGTCATCAGTTTAGTGAAAACACGCATTCAGCTCATCGTTTGATATACACACGCAATTACCCGCTCATCGTATCGGAAGTAATTGGAGCATTCTCATTAGCACTTTGGGCAAAAGATTGTATTCCCCTCCAAATATACGGTGGAGGTAAATTTTTTCTTTCCATGTATCAATTATTTGAAGGAACAATAAACAAAGTTATTGATGAACAAGTGATGGTAGGTGATCACATGTCATTTCATTCAGAATACTATCAAGCAATAACAGCAAGAGAATTGTCAGATGGTGTAAAAATTTATCCAGGAGACAAGCTTGGAGAGCTAGAATTTTTAATGGACATCAATACATTACAACCTGAAGAAAATCTCTTTCAACACATTCGCGAACTATATACCTCAGCTCAAGTTTCACTTCAAAAACTAGCTCAGCTATGTCAGCAAAATGATCCATTAGTTAAAAATATTGTTGCGTTCCATGGATTTTCTCATCTTGCGGGACCAGCAGCAGTAAAACTTGGATTTGATACAGCCAAAATTTCCGATCCAATTCTTCGATTCGCGGTAAGTATGGACGCGATGGATTCAGCTAAAGGAACTGCGTCAGAAAATCACATGTGGCGAGAATTCAAAAAAAATTTCAAAACACCACGAGAAGCATTTATCTCTAGACAAACACTCGTGTCTCGATATGGTCAACCTACTTAAAACAAGAAAAAATTCACATAAACACAAAAACACTTGTCTTGTATAATACCAGGGTAAACATTTGGAGGGTTGGCACAGTGGTACTGCAGCAGTTTACTAAACTGCCGTGCGCAAGCACTCGTGGGTTCGAATCCCGCACCCTCCGCAACGTACGAAATCGAAGATTTCTACGTTGCTGGGACGTAAAATTATAAAATAATTTGTACGTCTCGCCTTCAATCAACAAGCCTCATGATTTATACTGATAGTTGATGAGCTTTTTCTATGTGTACATTCTCCAGAGTCTAAAGGACGAGTCACTATATATTGGATATTCTCATGATTTGAGACGTCGTTTTAAAGAACATAATGAGGGGAAAAGTAAAGCGACTAAACCCTTTAGGCCATACAAACTAATCGCGTATGAATCATTTTTGGATGAGCGAGATGCAAAAGATCGAGAGATATATCTCAAATCAGGTTGGGGCAGAAGAACAATCAATAAACTTCTGAAGCACTATTTCTCTTGAACCTCATAGAACAAATTCCAGAACCCATTTATTCAACTCTACCTCTACCTGCAATCAAGAAAAATCCCGCAGCTGGATGATATACTTCCAGATATGAGGGATTTTCAAATTCGAGAATATCGCCCACAAGATTTTCCAAATGTTGTTGATTTAATTAATCAATTCCAAGATTTCATGGTCACCCTTGATGTATTGGGAGACAAAAAATCGTTCTCTTCCAAAACCGACGCAGAAAGGTATGTAGAGCAAGCGCTCAAAGATGTGAAGGAAATGAATGGGGCATTTTTTGTCGCCGAAAAGAACGATTCAATTATTGGTTTTGTATATGGTGTGATTATTACCAACGACCAGGATGTCTTACATACCCTGACCCACAACAATGCCAAAGAAGGTTGGGTGGGTATTGTCATGGTTGATGTTGCCTACCAAAAACAAGGCCTAGGTACATTGTTGTTGCAACAAATAAAAACATACTTTAAGCAAAATGGATGTACATCCATGCGGTTGATTGTAGACCAGCAAAACACTCAAGCATGTCATTTGTATGAACAGCTAGGTTTCATCACCTATGAACATAAAATGTCTGCGTCAATTTAAACATGAATATAAATAAACAAAAAATCATAGAAAATGTTTGTTATACAGAACTTGTGTATGGAAGAATAAATAAGAAGCTCAATAGTAACTACTCAAAAAAACAAATTGAAGAGTTTATTCTAAAGATTTTAAAAACGACTGACGAAAAATATTATTCAAAAATAGGAAAAAATTATTACATTTCAAATCTTGAGAATAAAATTAAACTAACCATCAACTCAAATACGTTTAGAGTAATAACGATAGATAAAATAAACAAACAATAATTATCAAAATGGGAACAGGAAATGGCTAAAGATTTAATTAAAGCGGGTCAGCAAATTGTTGAGAAAAGTAACGTTTCCATCATCACTTCCATTGATGAAGATGGTTTTCCCAATGTCAAAGCCATGCTCAAGCCCCGTGAACACGATGGCTTAAAAACGTTTTACTTTACCACCAACACATCCTCAATGAGGGTGAAGCAGTACCGTGCCAACCCAAAGGCCTCCATTTATTTTTTTGACGGCAGATTTTTCCGAGGGATCATGTTGAAAGGGAAAATGGAGGTTTTGGAAGATCAAGCTTCCAAAGATCGGATTTGGCAAGAAGGGGATACGATGTATTATCCGGGAGGTGTCACTGATCCTGATTATTGTGTCTTAAAATTCACCACCATTTCTTGCCGGATGTATGAAGCGTTCAAGTCCTACACCTTCGAACCATAACAACTCATTTTCCGTATTCTTTTTCTCTTCCACACATGATAATTTCATATAAGAAAGAGAGTGAAATATGGCGAATAAATCGACTCCTTTTTATAACCCCGACATTTCCTACGAAGAAAATTATGCGACTGGCCCCTTTGGAATATTTGCCGATCGCACTCAATATTCAACAGATCAAAAATCACAAACAAATTTCTTAGGTCACCAAATTAATCTTCCCTTTGGTATTCCTGCAGGGCCATTACTGAATGCTAATTTCATTCAAGCAGCTTTCAATTATGGGTATAATTTATGCGTCTACAAAACCGTCCGGAGTCGCCAATATCCCTGTCACCCGTGGCCTAATGTATTAGCCATTCATGAAGACAAACTGGAAATCAACCGAACCGAGCCTGTCGTCGCTGACCACAATTACACACAACCACTTTCTATTACCAATTCCTTTGGTGTGCCTTCCGCCGATCCCAAAGTTTGGCAACCCGACATGGCCCGTGCTGTTGAGTCAGCACATCCCGGGCAACTCCTTATCGCCAGTTTTCAAGGTACCAATACCGGAGAAGGGAAAGCTGCATTTATCGCCGATTATGTGGCAGCTGCCAAACTCGTTAAATCCACCGGGGCACTAATTTGGGAAGCCAACCTCAGCTGTCCCAACGAAGGCACGGCAAATTTGCTCTGTTACGATACTGAAGCAGTCTATGAAATTGTGTCTCGAATTAAAGATTTTGATTCATCCACGCCACTCCTCATCAAGCTTGCCTATTTCTCTGACCAACATCAATTAGAACAATTAATCCAACGTGTTGGTTCAATCGTGGATGGTTTCGCCACAATTAATACCATTTCTGCATCAGTGGTTGACCAAAACAGGCAGCAAGCCTTGCCAGGATCTGGTCGAGAACGGAGCGGTATCTGCGGTCATGCCATCAAATGGGCAGGGTTAGATATGGTAAAAAGACTGATTGCGTTGCGAACAGAAAATAATCTGAAATATACGGTGATAGGAGTTGGAGGAGTCACATCGCCTGCCGACTATCATGAATACCGGCAACTTGGAGCCGATGCAATCATGAGTGCTACCGGCGCCATGTGGAATCCATTATTGGCCAAAGAAATTTCCCAAAATACTTCTGGTTGAACAAATGGCTCGGGTGATTCATAATACGGAGTCCGAAAACAGAATAAAAATCTAGTATCCTAAAATAGAGAAGGAGAAAAAATATGCGCCGCACTAAAATTGTCGCCACCATTGGTCCTGCCAGTGAATCTGAAGAAAAAATTGAGGCCCTCATTACTGCCGGAGTTGATGTCTTCCGCTTCAATATGAAGCATGGCAACGTCGACTGGCATAGTGAAAAGATGGTCCGGGTCGAAAGTGTCTGTAAAAAACTAGGTAAACGGGTTGCTGCCCTCATCGATTTGCAAGGGCCCGAAGTCCGAGTTGACGGTTTACCCGAATCTCCCTTTTTGTTAAAAACCGGTGATACATTCTGGTTTATCGCTCCTGATTCAAACAGAAAAGGTGTGATCTTGGATCATCCTGCGGTAATTCGCTTGATGAAAGAAGGCAATACTGTCTACGCTGATGATGGTTTCTTGGAATTCAAAATCCTCAAAGTGGAATCTGACGGCTTCGAAGTAGAGGTTGTTGAGGGCGGAGAATTAAAAAACCGAAAAACCGTCAACTTCCCCGGCATCTCCCTCGACTTCCCTTGTTTAGTTGAAAAAGATCTCGAACTACTATCACTCGCTGCTCGTCACACTGTCGACTACGTTGCTCTTTCATTTGTCCGCAACGCCGCAGATATCAATATCTTGCGCGAAGAGATGGATAAAATGAAAGTTGACTGTGCCATCATCGCCAAAATTGAACATCCTGATGCGGTCGAGAATTTTGAAGAAATTCTCGCTACAGCTGACGGTATTATGGTTGCCCGCGGTGATTTAGGTATCGAATACCCTATCGAAGAAGTCCCCAGCCTTCAAAAAATGATCGTCCGCCGATGTTTAGAAGAGGGAAAACCTGTCATTGTCGCCACTCAAATGTTGGAATCCATGATTGTGAATCCACGTCCTACTCGCGCTGAAGTGTCCGATGTTGCCAACGCAGTCTACGATCATGCTGATGCAGTTATGTTGTCGGGCGAGTCAGCTGCAGGCAAATTCCCCGTACGCGCCGTCAAAATGATGGCGACTGTGGCCGATAAAACAGAAGGTTCTGCCTCTGGATTAAGACCACAAAATGGACTCAACCACGGTTGTCAGGGCGAAGCTTTAGTGGCAGCTGCCAATCAACTAGCTCAAACCTACCGTGTGGACAGTCAACCAATTAAAGCCTTTGTAGTCCTGACCGAAACCGGTCGAACCGCCCAATTCCTCTCTCGTCTTCGTCCCAATTTACCCATCTATGCTCTATCGAAAGAAACGAAAACATTAGATCGGCTGAAATTAGTCTGGGGAGTTGAACCCGTCTTCTACGACTACGCCAAAGATGAAGAGACGGATATCAAAGAAGTGTTGAAAAAACTGGAAACTGCAGGATATCTCCATTCTGGAGAGAAAATCGTTGCCATCTACGGCGAACGATGGGGTCAAGCCAGCCAAACCAGTGTGGTCCGCATTCAGGAAGTATAATGAACAGGTGACCAAATCAAAATTTGGAATAATAACAGGCCTGGTAATCATTACGATTACCGGCCTGTTTTGGTTTGTGTCACCATTTCGTGTCCCAATTCACAACACAAAAATTCCCTCTCCTTCTCCCCAAACTCAGACAAACACATTACGCCTTCGTGCAGTTGGCGATGTGATGTTGGGTAGAAAAGTGGCCGTCGAAGCTGAAAAACGTCACGATTGGAAGTGGCCCTTTGCAGGGACTACTCCCTTTTTACCCCCCGCCGATGCCCTTATTGGCAATCTCGAAACACCCATTATTAAGCATTGTCCACTCACCTCCACGGGTATGACTTTTTGCGCTCCCGCCAAAGCGATTGACGGCTTAACCTATGCTGGTTTTTCCGTCCTTAGCCTCGCTAACAATCACACCACCAACTATGGCTATGATGGTTTTACAGCCACAAAACAATTATTAACTGACAATCAAATCGTCGGGTTAGGTGATTACGAAACGACCACTATCACAACTAACAACATTAAAGTTGGTTTTCTTGCCCTCAATGA
>CAZKMY010000016.1:1568-17022 GCA_964554085.1 uncultured Pseudomonadales bacterium | reverse complement strand
TTTCCTCCGGCCCTTATTGGAATTGGGGATTCAGTGGGGAAGAAATGTCTTCTTGGTCATCCCTTGGTTGGGGAATAAGGTAAATCAATATGTCGCTATGACTGTAACCGCCGTAGTAATTGTTACTGCGATTAGAACCAGGAAGAAATTTCGTGATCAATTTTTATCGGATTCAATCACTCTCATACTACCGGCGTACACCCTCTTTTCCTTAACCCATTTTAGTTCTTGGTATTGGTACGGCACATTTCCCATAGTCAGCATTGGATTGGCAAAATTACTCCATCTCCTGTCCACAAATCAGCGAAGGATGTATATTTGCCTTCTTCTATTATCTCCTCTGCTCAACCTCGCTTTCTTTTTTCAAACCGAAAAACCACAATTACAACATGATCCCAATTTTTTACCGGCTAAATTACAGGTGGTTGATTGGATATATCAGCAAACGGGGGCCCGTCCGTTCGCTGTCTATCACTATCTCCCTGATGTATATGACTATGCCTATCAATATCTTTGGCTCACCCAAAAATATAAGGGAAAATCCTTGCCGGTAGACTTTTCCTATCGTAAAGGCGAAGCGGCTTATATTCCTGAAAAGGCCGAGATATTGACGAGCTTCGCAATTAATAATCAACAACAACCAGAATATATTTTTTACGTTGTTGAAGTGCCGTTTTATAAAAATTACCTGCAAGATTGGTGGAATGAGCAACATTATTCCCAAATCATCAACCAAACAGAAATTGTCCCCGGGCTACTTGTGTATCAAGCCTTGCCGTGAGATTAGTTAGCCAAGACTTCTATTTCAAGTGTATTTACCCGTTTTGATAAATCTTCAACATCGGTTTTATCTGCCTTAACGCTCATACTGCGTTCTATCGCATCCACAATCGTTCTTCCCATGTCATCAAACTTTTCATCAAGCTGGTCAACTTTTTTTTCTAATCCATCAAACCTATTCTCTAATCTATCTACTTTCTTTTCCAACCCATCAACTTTTTTCTCTAATCCGTCAAATCGATGTTCTAATCCATCAAATCGTTGTTCCAACCCATCAAACCGCTGCTCCAACCTCGTCAAACCGTCCTTTGTGGCAAATTTTTCCAGATCACTATTTAGCGGCCGATCCTTAAACTCGTTGTGAAGTACTTCAACTAATTCCTGTTTGGTGACATTTGTCATGACTGTATATATATCACCATCAACGGAACGTGGGGAATACTGAAATTTCTATTGGGACAGATACCACTCAACCGTCTTTTTTAATCCCTCATCAAAAGGAGTAGAGGATTCAAAATCAAAGCATTCTTTTGCTCGTGAGGTGTCCAACTTCCGCCTTGGCTGACCGTCTGGTTTGGTTTCATCCCACACAATATCCCCTTCAAACCCAACCACTCTACCAATTGTCTCAGCCAAGTCTCGGATCGAAATTTCAAAGCTACTACCTAAATTAACTGGCTCTGACTCATTATATTTTTCACTCGCCAAGATAATCCCTCTTGCGGCGTCTTCAACGTACAAAAACTCCCGGGTTGGCTTACCCGTTCCCCACACAGTCACGGATGTAGCGCCTGACTTTTTCGCATCCACAAACTTTTTGATCAAAGCTGGAATCACGTGAGATGAACGGGGATTAAAGTTGTCTCCCGGACCATACAGATTTACAGGTAAGAGATAAATGGCATTGTAACCATATTGAGCCCGGTAGCTTTGAGCCTGAACCAAAAGCATTTTTTTAGCCAAGCCATACGGGGCATTGGTTTCTTCAGGATATCCATTCCAAAGATCCTCTTCCCTAAACGGTATGGGAGTAAATTTGGGATACGCGCAAATGGTTCCCAGGGCCACGAACTTTGACACGTTTGCTCTACGCGCTTCTTCCATCAGTTGCACACCCATCATAAGGTTGTCATAAAACATTTCACCCGGGATCTCCTGGTTGTATCCAATCCCACCCACCTTTGCTGCTAAATGGATAATCATATCCATACCGTCAACAGCATTTTTTACCTGAGACAAATCACGGAAATCGCACTCTTTCGAAGTAGGGACAACAAGCTCCTTTGGAGATAGTGCTGACAATTGGGCAACAAGGTGTGTGCCCAAAAATCCATGACCACCAGTAATGAGTACTCGTTTATCTTTCCAAAATGCCTTATTCATCTCTTAAGTATACGGGCAACATTTACATTTTCAACATGAATGAAAATGTATAAGAGTATATACTTAAATATATAATCTAAATAATGTATATAAGATAAATTACAGTATTGTAAATATGTCAAATATGACATATCATGTTTATGACCATCATCTTTGATCCCAGAGTTGAAAAATGGCTGAAAACAATAACAGTTCAAGAAAAGAGTTACGTTAAGGAATATATAGATCTCTTTATTGAATTCGGATTTGGATTGAGCCAAAAATATCTGAAGAAGATAGATACTGATATCTGGGAACTACGACCGAAAACCATACGATTATTTTTAACAAAAGTGAAATTTAATCAAATTGTTATTCATGGAATGCATAAAAAATCACAAAGAATAACAAAAGAGACAATGATGTCAATCAAACAAAGAGCGAGAGAGTATAAAAATGAAAACAATAAATCATAAATCACTAAAAACTTGGGAAGAAATTCAAGTAGATTGGGAAAAAGATTCCAAATATGTTGAAGAGATAAAGAAACGTGAACCTGAGTATCAGCTAGCACGACAAATGATAAAAGCGCGTCTCATGAAAAAAATGACCCAAGGCGAACTGGCGAAAGAAGTAGGGACAGATCAAGCAGTAATATCAAGACTGGAAAATATGAGCGCGCACCCATCACTCGAATTGATCAGAAGAATCGCAAAAGCACTGAATACACCCATTCGTCTTACCATAAATTAATCCCTCTTCGCTAATAGTGTTTCAACTTGATACAATCCCATTATGTAGTGAGAAAGGATTGCCATGGATTCTAAAAGCTATTTTTCCGGAAAGCATATTTTGGTTACCGGTGGAGCAGGGTTTATTGGCTCTCATTTAGTAGATCGGTTGTTGGCCGATGGCGCCAAGGTCACTGTTGTGGATAATTTCATCACCGGAAACAAATCAAATTTAGACTCAGCACTTAGCACGTATCCCGAAGGGACCCCTTTGGGGCACTTCACACTTATTACCGCCGATGTAATTAATAAGCCAGAAACGTATCTTCCTCAAGATATCCAGCTGGATGGTATTTTTCACCTTGCCTCGCCCGCCAGTCCCGTGGGATATGGCAATCACCCGATTGAAACCTACGAAGTGAACGGATTTGGAACCCGAAATCTGGCGGTATATGCCCTGGAAAAAAATATTCCCATGCTCTACACTTCCACCTCCGAAGCATATGGAGACCCTCAAATTCACCCTCAAGTCGAAACATATTGGGGAAATGTAAATCCGGTTGGTCCTCGCGCATGTTATGACGAATCCAAACGTTTTGGTGAAATGGTGTTGACGACCCTTCATCGAGAAAAACAACTACAAGCAAAAATTGTCCGCATCTTTAACACCTATGGTCCCAGAATGGACGTAAACGATGGACGGGTAATCCCGAATTTCATCAAGCAATGCCTACATCAAGAACCGATCACTATCTATGGTGATGGTAATCAAACTCGAAGTTTTTGTTTTGTGGCAGATCTGGTTGAATTTTTAATCCGCGACTTCATGACATCAGCATCGGTTGGTGAAGTAATTAACATTGGTAATCCTGACGAATACACCATGTTGGAATTTGCCAAGAAAATCAAAGAACTGACTCAGAGTAATTCGGAAATAACCTACGCTCCCCTTCCTGTGGATGATCCTACCCGCCGAAAGCCAGATATTACCAAAGCCAAACAGCTTCTGGGTTATGAACCACAGATAAGTTTGGATGAGGGTCTTATGCAAACCATAGAGTATTTTAAACGTATTCTTCTATAACACCACCAGGCATAGTTTCGGTATTGATTTGGGTATTAATCCGTGTTTTAATGCATATATGCCTGCCCAAAATTCCGACACCCAACTTGCCATCTATCAAGATTCTCAGCGAAATATTGTTGTTCAAGTGAAACTTGAAAAAGACACGTTGTGGTTAACGCAAGCTCAAATAGCACAAGTTTTCTCTGTAGACCGTACCGTTATCACCCGACATATCGGATCAATCTTTAAATCCCAAGAACTAAATGAAATGAGTAATGTGCAAAAAATGCACATTGCAAATGGAGATAGACCGACAAAACTATACAGTCTGGATGTAATTATTTCTGTGGGTTATCGAGTTAATTCAAAGCAGGCGACCCAGTTCCGTATTTGGGCAAACCAGGTTTTGAAAGATCATATTATTAAAGGGTATTCTCTCAACAAATATAGATTGCCTCAGGTAAATTGGAGTGAATTTGATCAGACAGTGAGTTTGATAAAAAATACATCAAAAAATCAGTTGCTATCATCACCAGAATCATTGGCATTGCTAGATATTATTAGTAAATACACCAAAACATTCGTACTACTACAATCCATCGATACTGATAGTTTAAAAAAACCATCGACACTTACCCCAACACTAATTGAAATAACGCTAGAACAATATCGCAGTGCAATTCAGACATTAAAACAAGCACTGATGGACAAACGACAAGCCAGTGAACTGTTTGGGCAGGAGAGAGGAAATGGGTTTCAAGGAATTATCGGCGCTTTATATCAGACATTTGGTGGTCAAGATTTATATCCCTCTATAGAGGAAAAAGCATCTCATCTTCTGTATTTTATGATTAAAGATCATCCATTTTCAGATGGAAATAAGCGAAGTGCTGCTTTTTTGTTTATCTGGTTTTTATCCCAAAACCATCATTTATACCGTTCTGGTTTATCACCAAAATTAAATGATAATGCCCTTGTTGCCTTGACGTTACTCATTGCTGAAAGCAAACCGACCGATAAAGATGTTATGATTCGTCTTGTAATGCATTTGTTGACCTAAACTATCATTATCATGATTAAAACATTTCTCGTTACTGGTGGGGCAGGGTTTATTGGCTCCAATGTCACCAAGAAACTATTGGCAGAGGGCCATAAAGTGATTGTGGTGGATGACTTTAATGATTATTATGACCCCCAAAGAAAGAGAAATAATCTCAAAACAATGAGATCTAATCCGCGGCTTCAGATTGTCAAACTGGATATCCGTGCTTCGTACATCGCCACTGTCATCAAGGATTATCATCCTGACGCGATCATTCACCTGGCTGCCCGTGCCGGAGTTCGGCCTTCGATCGAAAACCCCCAACTCTACTTTGACGTCAACGTTAATGGGACAAAAAACATTTTGGAAGCCATGAAAAAATGGCGGGTTCCTCAAATCGTTTTTGCCTCATCCTCCAGTGTATACGGCAATCGTACTGATGGACCATTTAAAGAGACCGATAACGTTGATGACAAACAAATTTCTCCCTACGGGGAATCAAAACGACAGGGGGAATTACTCTGCGAAGCATATGCTCGAGGAGGGGGAATACGGACCACTTGTTTGCGTTTTTTCACGGTCTATGGCCCTGGTAACCGTCCCGACCTTGCCTGTTACAAATTCATGAAACGTATTGATAAAAATCAACCAATTGACCAATACGGTGATGGCAATACGGGAAGAGATTATACCTACGTCGACGACACGGTAGACGGTATTCTAAAAGCTGTCAGCAGTGATTGGGTGTATGAAATAATTAATCTTGGTAACTCCCATCCAATTCTTTTAAAAGACATGATTGCCACCATTGGTCAAACCGTGGGCAAGTCACCGAGTATCAACATACTCCCCATGCAAACAGGAGATGTTATGTATACCTTTGCCGATACCACCAAAGCTAAAAAATTATTACAGTGGCAACCCCAAACTCCCTTTACTGAAGGAATTCAGAAATTATGGGAATGGTATCAAGAAAACCATGACTGAGTCCAAACAAATCACCTCTATTGCAATTGCCACATTTTGTCTTTCCCTCATGTGGTCATGTTGCATGCCTTTGTGGCAGTTTCCTGATGAACAAGCACATTTTGCTCAAGTTCAAGATTATGCCGAATTAAAAACTGTCCCCAAAGGCAACGATGCGTCCTGGGAAATTGTTGAATCAACCAGAATCCTAGGCACACTCCGTGATGAACAGGGTCACAATTTATACACACCCATTCCCGGATATCAGCTCCCTCTTAGCACCACAAAATATGGATTTGCTGAACAATACTTGAGAAATCTTGATATCGAAATGAGAACGACAATGGTTAAGCAGGAAGCCCCTCATTATCCGCCACTATATTACATAGTTGCCTCATTTATGTATGAACAGGTAATTGGCAGTGATATCTTTACCCGGGTATTTTTTGCTCGTTTTATGTCAGTTATTCTTATGACTTGCATGAGCCTGGCAGGCTATGCGGTTGCCCGTGAACTATTTCCCCACAATCACCAACTCAAACTGGCCACCACCATTTTAATCAGCTTTCATCCCATGCTCATGTTTGTAGGTAGTGGAGTTAATAATGATATTCTCATGAATGTGATTGGCGCATTCTTAATTGCCAAATCACTAGCAATTCTTAATCGGCCATTTACGAAATTAGACGTATTAGAAATAGGGGGATTGATTGTCGCAGGGGTACTCACCAAACAACTTGTGTATTTACTTTTCCCCTCAGTCGCCATTGCTGCACTTATTTCTTGGTATCGATTTTATAAGAACGGGAAAATGGCTCTGTTGTTTGCGGGGGCCATTGCCATTGCTCTGAGCGGATATTTGCTCGCAGCAAAATTCAATCAAGGATTTTGGTTACCGTATTGGCCGCACATTCAAGGTTCTCCCGCACATTTCCTTTCATCACTTTGGTTCGTGTGCATGAAAGTATACAAAGAAACCTTTGCTTGGTACTGGGGAGTATATCGGTGGTTGGGCTTGGTACTTCCGCTTTGGCTGCTTCGAGTAATCAAAGTGGCGATGGCAGCGAGCGTATGTGGTGGTTGCCTCTATCTGTGGAAAAACCGTCCTCAATTGCGCCAATGGAAATTTGTACCTTGGTATTGGATATTGGGGGCAAACCTTATATATATAGGAGCACTTATTGGTTGGGAGGCCACCATCAGAACTAATTTAGGTTTTGGCCACGGAATTCAAGGCAGATACTTCTTTCCCCTCATTTCCACCCATATGGCATTATTAGTCGCGGGATGGTGGAAATTAGGAGGAAAATGGGTTGATCGGTGGTTTGCGTTTGGTATGACCTTGTTATGGATTTACTTCAATCTGTTTAGCTTGTGGTATGTCCTTGGTGCTTACTACCATCGGTTTCCACTCTCCCAATTTGTTCTTGAACTCTCACAATACAAACCAGAATATGTAAAGTGGCCCAACCTCATTATCTTGGGAGCAATATGTGTGGTTGCATTAGTGCGGTTGCTGTACACAATGTGGTTCGTCCCTTCGGAAGAATTTTCACCAAAAAAACAGGGGTAAATAATCCAATCTAATGTATATTTTTTTAATCCTCATCATATACATTATTACCCGAACCATCGAACTGCTTAGACTCCCCATTTTTATTGATGAGGCATTGTACATTCGCTGGATAGAGACAATTGTTTCTGGCGGATGGAATTCTCCACTCATTTCCCTCAATGAGGATGGTCAACCTCCGATTTTCTTTTTACTTGCAGCAGCAGTCAAAAGCCTAAGTCACATTGATAGCTTATTGCTCATCAGAATCATTTCCATCTTCTTTGGCGGCATAACCCTGTGGTTTGGTATGAAGCTCGTGCAGTCCATTACCAAAAAGAAAACATCGTCTGCTGTATTTGCGCTCCTCTATCTCACCAGTCCCTTTATCCTTATGTATGACCGGCTCGGGATGCGGGACAGCGCCATCTCCTGCGCCCTGATTGCCACCATATATTTTCTCCACAAAAAACGGTGGCTCCTTGCGGGCATATGTATAGCCCTAGGTATTGGTATCAAGAGTACAGCTTGGTTTATTCCACCCCTTGTAGCACTATATATATGGTTGACTCACACAAAAACGACGATAAAAACCCAGCTACTCATACTGTTACCCACGTTACTTATCGTGAGCAGTTTCTTTTTCACACATACGCTCCATCAGACGATGATGAAAAACACAATCTTTATTACTTCGCCCGTACAGCTTGGTGCCCAAATACGGAATAATCTCTACCAAACCATCATGTGGTTTTGGCAATATCTTCACCCTGTTGTATTTGTTGCCATATTTCTTTTGGTTGCATACCAATTCCTTGAAATAAAAAAAAGGAAAACACAGTGGACTTTTTTAATCCTCGCGGTAATCCCATTACTCATATCCATCGGTATGGCCAAGATATATTTTCCCCGTTATATTCTTCTCTCTGTCATACTCTTGTTCATTCATATCGCCATAAATTGGCACAAACCGATTATCGTTGCCGTTCTGTGTCTTTTCCCCGCATTTTGGTCATATCGGCTCATAACGGATCCGGCTACCGCACCACTACCACAAATCGAACAATGGCAATACATTTCCGGGTGGCCAGCTGGCTATGGAGTCAAAGAAACAGCAACTTTTTTAACCACCTACCAACCAGATCTGATTTTGACCGAATCGACTGACTTGCTTCGTACTGGGCTGATAGAGTATCAGCCACAACTCGCCTCCATCATTCAGGTCATCTCCACCACGCCGCTGAATTCAACATATTGTGCCACTCACAAAGTGGTGCTGGCCCTTCATCTCTCTAAAGAGGTGCCCATACCATATAATGGAACCAAACTGTTTGAATATCAGAAACCAAATCTGGGAGATAAAATTATAGTGTATGCCATCAACAATTGAACGGATCCCATATCTTGATTACCTTCGAGCCATTGCCATCCTTGGCATCATTGCGATTCACAGTTTTGGCGAATTTCATCCAGTGGTATATGCACTTCGATTTTCTGTGCCGCTCTATGTCATGTTGAGTGGGACCTTGTTACTTGCTCGTCCCAAAGAATCCTATTCATCTTTTCTCAAACATCGACTCGTCCGGCTGGGTATTCCCCTAATTGTATGGAGCGTCCTATTTGCAATTTTTGGCAAAGTGACAGATATGCATTTTTCCTGGTATGACTATTTTTTTCGGGTGATATTTTTTGGTCAACCTTTTTATCTTCTGTTCGTCTTATTGAATTTGTATATCGTTACCCCATGGCTGCAAACCTGGATTCAGGGATCCTCCAAGAATGATCAATATGCAGTAGTCGGGTACGCGTTAGGATTGGCTGCTGCGGCAGCCACCTTGGAAAATTGGCTCCTGGCAGGATCAAACATTCTGCCTCATTTTTCTTTTACTTACTTCATTTATTTTCTTGGTTATTATGTGGCAGGATATACCCTCTCAACTCAATCAGTATCAATATCAGCCGCAAAATTGATCTTGGGATATGGACTGTCCGTAATGATTGTCGCTGTTAGTGCCATGTTGTTGCTTGCTCGGTATGGTGCCGTACCAAAAGCCTACGTCGGGTATGATTACCTGAGCTTTCCGGTCATGCTCATGTCGCTTTGTGTATTTTTAATTCTAAAAAAACTATCTCTCAAACCCTATACCCTGATCACTGCCCTCAGCAACGCCTCATTTGGCATGTACTTTATTCATATGCTCATCCTTCCGGTACTTCCTGTCACGTACGCAGCTCCACTCAAGTGGATGATTGCTTCGGTGGCTTCATTTTTATGCACTGTAGCAATGAGTCATATTCCCAAAGTAAATCAAAGTTTGGGATGCAACGTATGATTACTGCGCACATGGTGGTTAAAAATGAAGACCAATGGGTCTGGTATGCCATTCAATCAGTATTGCCCTATGTGGATCGATTTTTGATCTGTGATACGGGATCTACAGATAAAACAATTGCGTACATTAAAACCATTCATGACAAAAAGATTGAACTCACGCAAATCCGTACCGCTACTCCAGAAGCTGTGGTTGAAGTGAGAAACCAGCAATTAAAAAATACATCAACCAAATGGCTATGGATGGTCGATGGCGATGAAATATATCCGGCTGCTACCGCCGAAGAAATTGTGAAGAATCTTTCGGATACATACGTAGGAATCGTTGTGCGTCGACGCGATTGTTTGGGAGATGTGTTTCACTATCAAGATGATGAGTCGGTGGGCGCGTATACATTGGCTGGCAAAACTGGTCACTACAATCTTCGACTGCTGAATTGCTCAATTCCCGGGTTACACCTTGCGGGAGCGTACCCTCAGGAAGGTTTTTTTGATCATACCAACCAACCAATTATTGAGTATGCAGCTTCAAAATTTTATGTGACAAAAACGTCGTATCTTCATACTACATACCTCAAGCGTTCCTCAAATGGTGGGAATTTGACCGATACGTATCACCGCCAAAAATATAAATATGAATTGGGTAAACCTACCCCTCACTCACAACTTCAAGATATACTTGATATGAAACCTCCCGCAATCATCCCAATTCCCAAAACAAGAGATTGGAAATATACGACGATTGCATCAGTTGTTACACCAATTAAAAAAATAAAACGAAAATTAATATGAATATTGCTATATCGTTGTTATCGGGAGGAATAGTAAATCGTGGTGCAGAGCATAGCATGCTCATGTTGGCGGAAGACTTAGTTTCATTAGGTCATCAAGTGACGGTTTTTCAAGCAGGACCAAAAAATCCTAAAGCTTCATACAATACCATTTCCATTTCGTTGCCAAGTATTCCAACCAGCCACAAGCCAACCACATTTTTTGGAAAGGTATTCGAGCGGTTGTATCTCAATCATCGGGGAATACTCACGCTTATCTTTTCACTGAGAATAAAATCAAAACTTCACCCTTTTGATGTAATTATCCCCACGGACGGATTTTGGTCAGTCTTATGTGCTCGCTGGGGAAGAAAAAAAAGTGCGAAAATTATCTGTGTAGGTCTAGCCGGAATGGGTTGGACCGACAAAGATACTCTCCGGCTAGCTCCAGATATCTTTGTTGCCCTAAGCTCTACCGCACTGACTTGGGCGCAACAGATTAATCCACACGTAAAGAGCGTTGTATTACCCTTACAGGTCGATGTAGATAAATTTAAAAAGAGTCATCCGTTTCAACTGCCATTTAACCAGCCAGTTGTGTTGACGGTAGCCGCACTTACTAGATATAAACGGGTTGACACTGTCATTAAAGCCATGGCAAAAATATCTCAAGGCATATTACTGATTCTTGGACAAGGTGAAGAATATGACCGCTTACAACAATTGGCTCAAGCAGTAATCCCTAATCGATACCTCATCAAAACGGTTGATTTTGACACATTGCCTCAAATATACAAAACAGCTTCTGCGTTTGTGTTAGCAAGTGATTCACAAGAGGCATTTGGTCAAGTATTAGTTGAGGCTATGGCCGCCGACCTACCCATTGTTACCACCAATGATCCCATCAGAAAAGAAATTGTCGGAGAACAGGGAATATATGTGAATCAAAATGATCCGCAGGCACTTGTTAATGGGATCCAAACAGCGCTTTCTCAAGGGAAGACGACATATGATATGAATCGTTTTGATCGAATTGAAATTGCCAAACAATACGAGCAATTATGCCAATCATAATCATTGCGCTGATCCTTTCATCAATTATCCGTTCAAACATCCAATGGCTGTTTCTGGTGAATTGTTTTGTGTCAGTGATCATGACACTCCTTATCTTGCAACCAAAAAAAGTAATCCAGACAATTCCACTCAAGAAATCATGGTTCCCTGTAATCGGATTATCGCTGCTCTCCCTCCAATTTTTACTCGTCAGCAGCCTCGAAGGTAAAACCGCACGCGAAACCGTAATGGATGCTCCCCAACCTGAACGATATGCTCATGATACAAAAGTCTATGTTCGTGCCTATTATCTAATGAACCAAGGCATCCCATATCACCAGGCAATTGCTAACAGTTACGATCAGGATACGCGCACCAAAGGGAATCCTCCCGATGTATGGGGATTTAGATTACCGACAGTTTTTTACTTCTGGCACTTTTTTTCGTTCGGTCAACCAATCGGAATCTATCTTCTCTTTATCATCACTGCTCTGACAATCATGTTTATCAGTTACAAAACTGCTGCCGTGCTTGTACCCCCTCAATATGCATTGCTTGCCCCAACCTTAATCATTCCTTACCTGATCATGGGCTCAACCACACCTGAATTCGTTCAAATGGAGTGGTGGGGGATTGTCCCTCTCATCCTCTGTTTGTGGGGCATACTTACCAAGAAATCGCCGTATATTATCTTAGGCGCTGCAGGAGCAGTCCTCTGTCGGGAAACCTACGCGCTACCCATAGTGGGATTTTTCCTCAGCTCGCTCATAAGCAAGGATATAAAGACAATAAAAGGAATTTGTATAGCCGGGCTTATCGTTTTTTTACTCTATATACTTCATTTTCAGGCTGTTTCTCAGATTATGCCATTAACCCCAGCCCAAATCTTTACCGGACGCCAACACACAGTAACGTTTGAATTTGTCCGCCAAGTATTGGCTTATGCCACCCAGCGGTACTTGGCGGCTCCGTACAAAATATTTTCACTTTTCGTACTACTAAGTAGCGCGTTTGCTCTAAAAGCGTTCATTAGACAAACAAATCAATGGCCCATCTATCTGGTTTTACTTCTTCCTGTATGCATCAGTTTGCTTGCATTTATTAAAATTGGGCTTTGCTGTTGGAGTGATTATTGGGGGGTCATGATTGGTCCACTTCTTTGTCTTATCACTGCTATTACTGTCGGGTTACAATTACCTCATCAGAAACACATATGATATTTTCAAAAAAACATCTGTCCCGCTCATCGGGTTTAGTCCAATCAACCTTGGTTGCTGTTGGTAATGTTGGTGCATCAGGATTTTCTGCAATATCTCTCATCATTTTGAGTCGTTTTCTTGGTCCACAAGCATTTGGAGGATTTTCTGTTGCGTTTTCACTGACTCAACTTACGGCTCGACTTGGAGACATGGGGCTAAGCACGGCATTATTAAGAATCGTTGCTGCCAATCGTGACAACAACCAAGCCAAAGCGGCAGCGGCAGTTCAATTTATCGGTAAAGTCAAGGTAATTTCCATGATCGCCGCCTGTCTTGTAGGCTGGTTCATTGGCCCTGTATTATCCGCCACACTATTTCATGTCAGTGATCCAAAACTCACCACCATAGGTGTTTGTTTTGGAGCAGTCATTTTATTGTATGAATATATTCTTTCAATTGCCCAAGCGGTGGCTAAATTTGGATTATCTGTATTAATGAATGCGGTTCAAGCGGGGTTAAAGTGTTGTATGGCAATAGTGGGATATTTCACCCTTCCGCCCGATCCACGTCTAGCCTACGCGTGGTATGGAAGTGCCCCATTAGTCGCTGCAGTGGTTGGTTGGTTTTCAATAAAACAATATTTTACAAAAGAATCAAAAACTCCTATTGCCCCCGACGTATTTCATATTGCCAAATTTGCGGGTATTGGCGTACTTGCTGCCGCAGTTGGCGACAATGTTGATGTCCTTATGGTGAATGCATCACTGACAGAATATCAAACGGGGCTCTATTCGGCTGCCGCCCGAATAGCCCTCATGCTTACGCTATTTGGATTATCATTTGGTACAGTATTTAATACACGGGTAGCTCAATACAAAGACAAAGATCATTTAAACAAATTTCTTGCTAAAGCCAATCTTTTTGCGCTCGGAAGTCTTTGTCTAATCCCCATTGGAATTATCATCGGAAAACCACTCCTGGTATTAACTGCTGGCTCACAATTTGTAGCAGCCATGCCAGCCATGAATTATTTGATGGCCTCCTCATTCGTCATGATGGCAGCAATTCCTTTCATTGCGATTTTCTATGTTGTTGATTATCCTGCGTACTTTGCCATTTCCGGCATCATTCAAACAATTGTATTAGTTGGTTTAAATGCATTACTTATTCCCGAGTTCGGTATCGAAGGTGCAGGTTTAGCAAAATTTGTTACTCGTCTAGTTGTGGCGATATACACTATTTTCACTTCATATCACTATGCCCGCAGGCAATTTAGTGTTTCTATTCCCAATCCATTTCGTCAAAAAAGAGATACTATATGAGCCGCGATTTTTTATCTGTAATCATTAGTGTCTACAACGCTGCCTCAACGATTCATACGTGCCTCTCAACACTTGAACAGCAAACAATACCTCATGAGGTAATTGTTGTGGATGATGGATCGACTGATAATACACAAGCAATACTCAAAAAATTTCCATCAATAGTGGTATTAAAGGTATCTCATCAAGGACCAGCTCGCGCCCGTAACCAAGGAGTAAAACAGGCGAAAGGAAATATTCTTGTTTTTGTCGACGCGGACATGACATTTGCTCCAGATTTTCTTGAAAAACTTACCGCTCCCATTCGTGCCCACCATACAACAGGTACATTTACCAAAGCAGAGTATGTCAAGAATTTTGATAGTGTTCTGGCTCGTGCATGGAATTATGAATATACCCACCAGATGTCAAAAAGTCGTTTTCCGGCAAATTACCCCGACGAAGCGCCCGTTTTTCGGGCAATACTGAAATCGGAATTTTTAAAAGCTGATGGATTTGATGCGGTCGGATACAACGATGATTGGACTCTCTCAAAAAAACTTCACTATCAAGCAGCGGCTGTTTATGATGCAGTCTTGTATCATGATAATCCCGACACTTGGATTACAATTTGGCATCAAGCACAATGGGTCGGAAAACGTCAATATAAGTGGGGGAGTGTTGGACGGATCATTGCTTTTGGCAGAGCGAGCCTTCCCTTTAGCTTGATATATGGAATAAAGGGAGTAGTTGCCTCAATGAATTGGTACTATCTTCCATTCAAAATTTGGTACGATAGCGCCATTATGTGGGGAATTTTGCAGGTTTGGATAACGGGGAATCATGCCAAATAGCAACACAAGCAAACTTTTTTTCATAGGAATGCTGGGAGTTATTACGCTTGCGGTAATGACGCGGTCAATTCATGTAAATAGCTCATTTTGGCTCGATGAAGCAGCTCAAGCTATTGAAAGTGCTCGCCCGCTTGCCGAACAATTTCAAATTATTCCCGATTTTCAGCCACCTCTCTATCATGTAATTGTTCATTTTTGGATGAGCTTTGGCGGAAAAGCAGAATGGTGGCTACGCCTTACCTCAATTATTCCGGGGCTGATCACCATATGGATAACCATGCTGCTGGCGAAGAAATGGTTCAATCAACACACCGCGCTCATTGCAGGGATTTTATTAGCCTCCTCTCAATTTCACACCTTTTACTCTCAGGAACTTCGTCCATACAGTTTGGCAGCATGTTTTGCTTCGCCTGCCGAGCACTCATTCTCCTACCTGGATACAAAAC
>CAZKMY010000016.1:0-1558 GCA_964554085.1 uncultured Pseudomonadales bacterium | reverse complement strand
GGATTATGGGTTGTTATACCACCTACGTGTTCCCGCTCATCCCAATTACTTTATGGCTCGTAACTGTTTTTTGGTACCAAAAGAATAGCAAATACCTTTTACTTGCCACAATCGTCACGATTGTGGCGTGGATACCTTGGATTCCCACCTTTGTAGCACAGCTACAAACAGGAACGGGATTGGCAGCAGATTCAACAGTGTGGAGCCAAATTGTGAGTTATCCTTGGTATAAATCAGTACCTCTCACATTTTTTAAATTTCTGATTGGACGAATTCCTTTTAGTGCTTCAATTCCAAATATGATGATGTATGCCATCATGGGGATAATTGCGATACGCGGAATAATTGTTACCAAACACTATCCCGCTTGGAAAGTAGTTGGCATGTTGATAGGTGTCCCTATCCTGATCAGCTTCATGCTGTCCTTCTTTGTTCCCATTCTCGATCCAAAACGCGTGCTCTACAGTCTCCCTTTCCTGTACATGCTAATAGCTGCGAGTATTCCAGATAAACCTAAAGGAGCCTTTATTCTGGTTATTCTCCTCATGATAAACATGTCAGGGCTTGCCCAATACGGTCAAAATCCCGATGTGCAACGTGAACCTTGGCGAGACGCAATTTCCACAATCACACACGAAATATACCAAAGTGATCAAGTTGTTTTTGCATTTCCTCAAGCCTTTGCACCCTGGTTGTGGTACGCGGATTCAACAATTCCGACAATGACCATGCCAATAGAGCAACCACTGACTGAAAATCGGTACATTGTCTTTGACTATTTGATGGACATGACGGATCCTCATCGACAAATATATGCTGCATTACAGGATAGCGGATACTATGAAGCATCATTTCTGCAGTATCCGGGTATTGGTAAAATCCGGTTCTTTTCGAAAGCATCACCTGTAGCCAGGAGACTTCCGTGAACATTCAAATTCCATTTTTATCCCGCTGGCATCCCGTGCTGGCGCTACGGTATTTGCCGATGGTGGAATGCATCAAGGAATATGACAACCCAGTGGTTGTGGAAATCGGATCAGGAGGGCTGGGTATTGGGCCATATCTCAAACGACCCTTCGTTGGCGTTGATCTTCAATTTGATCATCCCAAATCTTCTCATCTGATTCCTATGCAAGGTTCGGTGCTCGATATTCCTCTACCATCTCTCTATGCTGACGTAGTGGTGAATTCAGATATGTTGGAACATATCCCCACATCCAAACGGCAACAGGCAGTAAGCGAATTATTTAGAATTGCCAAACGGTGCATTATTATTGGGGTTCCGGTAGGTAAAGCGGCCGCAGCGCAGGACAAAGAATTAGATAAACTGTATCGCGACACACATCACAAACCTCATCCATTTTTAGCTGAACATGTTACCAACGGTTTACCCGAAATAGATGATCTAAAAAAATATATCGATCAGGCAGCAAAAAAATATCATCGGCAATATCAGCTAACCATTAAGCCGAATCAAAATCTACGACTTCGACGCTGGCTTATGGAAGGGTGGGTATCTCAAAACCTGTTCGTCAATATTTTCTTTAGAAAAATCTTA
>CAZKMY010000015.1:0-17637 GCA_964554085.1 uncultured Pseudomonadales bacterium | reverse complement strand
CGCGGTGGTCGCAAATAACACTTTATATGTACATTCTGATGGGGAAACGAAGGAAATATATAAAGAAACTGAAACATATTCCACGACATGGACTTCTGAGTCAGGTGTTAAGACGACAGAAGAAAAACCCTACTTAATTGTCAGCCCAGAGTTTTCTCAGAATGGTAATTTGATATTGTTTGTTATTAATGGATGGGAGATTTCATACCTACAGGTCTACGATATTCAATTAAATAAACTCTTATCGATATCTGATAATACTGAAGTACTATATGACTCATTTTGGAATAGTGATAACAGATGTTTGTTAAACATTATTGGTTATGGAATGTACGGGCCCTCGATTCAACTGGATACGATTGACGATAAAGTTGATACTCATGAATATTCTTTAACCAATGATCAAATAAAACAGTTGTATGTGGATGATGAAGGGAATGATACATACGAGGTTATGTGGGGAGATAATTGTAGTGGAGTGGTAAAGAATACTGCGTCAAATGTTCGATATGGCTTTAGTTTGGATTCCGACAAATTGATTGAATTAAGATCAATTAATGCATCAGCAAATAAACCATCATTACAGGTAAATCAGGAAGAAATTTTTATAGCACCGTAGTATGAAAAAAATCGTTCCTTTTCCAAAAACGATTGAAAAAGGTAAATGGATATTATTACTATTCTTTATCCTGATTGTTGCTGTTGGATCTGTTTACTATTTTCGTAGGAGTCAGATCAAGTGCGATAAATCAGATATGGATAATGGGTGGAGTTGCACATCTAATCTTGAGTTTTTTCCTCAACTAAAACAATACCAATCAAAATGTTTGCATGAAAATGGTGAGTTTGAATCTGGATCTATACAGCCTGGTCCTGCAGGGTCATATTTTACCTGTGCAATTCCTTATTCTGACGCAGGGAAGGTTTGTAAAAAATCTACTGAATGTCAGGGGAAATGTGAGTACCCAAAACGACAGTCTGATATCTCAAGCAATTGCGTCTTAAACGGCTCCAAAGACACAGCAAGCACGTATGTCTGTTCTCAAGAGATATCTGGAGTCTGTTCTAAGACACAATTATCCCTTACTGAGTTTTGCGGATCAGACTGGCTGGAAGTGAGTGATAATACTATACTCATTCACCGTGGCATGATGTGTGAATATTAGGTGACGCTATTTCAGCACTAAGCTACTCATCATTTTATCTAATGGGTAAGGCCACTCCGGAAGTCGTCCATCAACATCGTATTTTTTTGGATAAAGGATTCTGATTTTATATTTTCTTTGGTTTGAAATCACAAAATAGTAGCGACCTTTATTGTATTTTTCATCGAACCACTCAAAGTAAAAATCCATATCATTGATTTCAACAACTGACATCGATTCGGAGAAATCTGGAAATGCTGATGACATAGGATCTGCCACGTAATGCTCTACATAACCTGGTACCATCGGCATACATAGTTTCCCAGCACATCGTTTTTCTTCTTCATTTAACCAGGAAGTCCATTCTTCAAGCTTATACTGCAGCGCATCATCTGATTCTCCCTTTTGCAAATTACCCATGTCTGTAATGGTTAGGTAGAAGGCATTTTCAATTTCTGACTTTGTACAGTTGGGGCAAGAATCTGGGATTGATGAAATCGTAGTTTCATTAGCCGACTGGGTTGCGATCCAATTAGATGGATAACTGATGGAAACATGTTCTGTGGAAGATATTGTTTTAAACGAATTAATTTCTTCATTCGAGGAGCTTGTACTGTTTAATATTGGTTCTGTGATTGGGATAAATGAAAGATCTTCTTTTTTGGGGGTTGTTACATAATAAAGTGTAAATCCTAATAAAATGAGAAAACCAACGATACAGATAAGGCAGCCAATTTCCCACCAATTTATTTTTTTGCTGTGAATGACTTTTTGAGATTCTGGATCTGTTACAAGCTCTTCCATGATTTAACTTTAGCAGAATAGTGTGAGGATGATAATATTTGACCTGGAGACGAGCGGTGAGTAGAATACACTAGTTAAACCACAAGGAGAAACTTACATGGCAACAATGAGCGCTGGCAGTATTTCAAAGGGAATTTTCCTGATTTTTAAGGGAGTGCCCCAATTGGTAACGAAGACGGAATTTATGTCCCCTGGAAAAGGTTCCGCCATCATGCGCGTTCGATTTAAAAATGCTCAAACCGGCGCTACTCAAGATTTTACCTACAAAACGAGCGAGACTGTGGAAGTGGCAGATGTGGAAAAGAAAGAAATGCAATTTCTGTATACCGATGGTGATGAAGTGGTGTTTATGGATCCTCGGACCTATGACCAAGCTTCTGTACCTGTATCGCTCCTTGAAGACCAAGTGGGGTTTTTAATTCCTGACATGAAATGTATTGTGCTGTGGTTTGAAGAAAAAGCGATTGGTATTTCTCTCCCCGCGCACGTCACCATGAAGGTCACCGAAGCGTTTGATGCGGTAGCAGGAAATCGAGTGAATGCCCCCAAAAAGGAAGTCACGCTGGAAACAGGAATCAAAATTCAAGCTCCTCTGTTTATTAAAACAGGAGATATGGTGGTTATTGATACTACCACCGGCGAGTATCTTTCCCGCTCAACAGAATAGTCTAGAGTTTTTATTATCTGCTTTGTTGGCAGTTGTCGGCTGTGTAGCCTATGACGAAGTAGCTGGTAGTGTTTTCTGTAGGGCCATTTAAAAAGTCAGCGCTGTTGCCGTGATGAAAAAAGGTTGGTTTACTACAGCCGAATTGTACGGCTAATTGTTGCACGAGAACCATACCAGACCGTGCATCAAGATAGTCATTATTGAGGTTGATTATTCTGTCGCTTTCCCCTTTTTCGATGAGGGCTCGCGTAACCTCATCCTTTTTTTCTGAATCTTCTTTGGATAAATAATGGGAAAAATCGATCGAAGCCACAACAATATCCATTGTTGGGTTAAGTTTTTGTTTTAGTGTATCCACCATCATTGTTATTTCTTTTTCATTCACATAATTGCTAACTAACATAGTAACTATTTTTGTATTAGGCAAAAAATGCGCAATGTAAGGAATATGGGTGGTTATGCCATGGTCCTTTGAAACTGCCTCAGGATTGGCGACAACAAAGGGTAATTTTTTTAACGAGTTTACTATATTGACGTTGCTTTCAATGGTACCAACTGAAGTTTCCCAGGAATTTTGTGCAATAATGACTTTTTCTTTATCAACATCAAAGTGATTTGGACTAATCATAATCACGCAGTGAGGTCTTGCCGCACCTACTGTTGCCCAAAATTCACTAATCCAGGTTTTTGCAACTTCGTGATGTGGAATGATTCCTAGTCGAATTTGGGAGGTGGTTAGTAGTGGAGCGGTAGTGAGATGTTGATAAAAATCTTTTTTTGTCGGATTGGATAGAGACAGAGTCGCTTTACTCGCATGTCCACAACCGGAGAAGAACAGACTACATAATAGGAGGTTGATTATTTTGTTCATGTATTATTTGGTTGAGTTGTTTTATTTTTCGGCGTCGCAGGAAAAAGAATACAATTCCACCGGATATAAATATCAGAGGGCAGGCTATATACATAATGAGGTTGTAATTGATAGTGGGTGGGGTGGATAAATAGAGCCCATTTGAACCCATAATTTTGCTTGAGTCTTTGTTGATAGTAACCGTAAGGCCTTCTGTCCGCGCATAGTTTTCTTGAGCATACATTAAATGAGCAATCGCTGGCGGCGTGTTGAATACACCCTGAGTAACAACTCTTGCTTTATACGTGAATGTTGTCGGTTTATCAGTATAAGGAGCTGCCAGGATCATTCCTTGTGGAGTCGCGTCTTGTTCGGTGTAAACCTTATCAGTGTTTTGTCGATTTTCTTGTTCATTTTTTAGGTTCGTGTTTACAGGAATCATACCTGCTGGTAGTTGATCCTCAATGGCGAGGTAGTTTAGTGGACCACTAAACCCAGCAACACTTAGTTCAACGGTAACTAAATCACCAACTGCAAATTGATTGATCTGCCCTTTCTGATTAACGTATCGTCGAGTCAGTGTAAACCCATTATTTTCTGCAACTGAACGAGGTTGATTATGCAGCTCATGCATTGATACCGTGCTATATAGTTGACCACTGCCATTTAGTTGAATATTTATTTTTGAACCATCTTTTTTTATTTTGGTGGGATCGATAATTATTTTTCGAATAAGCTGATTTGAGCTGGTGATTTTTCCCTCTTTAAGCGTATTTCCGTCAAGAGATACTGAATACGAAAAGTTTGGTGCTAATTCTTGGTTTGATTTTGCATATGCTAAAAGTCCTTTTATAGCTTGGACTGAAGCAAATGTGCTTGACCAATAACTCTGTTTTCTGTTTCGCAATAAATACCATGCAGCACCATCAGCTGTTTGCTTGTATGAGGGACCAGCTAAAGACAAGGCTTGGAGCGCAAGTCCTGTGGAAGCCACCTCACTGCCAAAATATTCGCTTGGGCCAGTTGTCCAAAAGACTCCATCGCCTTGTTTTCTCGCTCTATCAACAAGCTTGTCAACCAATTCGGTTCCGTATCCATTTTTTATGTTTGCAATTGCAGCAAGCGCCAACACATCATCTGAATCACTTGATTGATCAACAAGCCGTTCTCCTTTTTTATCCGGATCAAGGAACGTAAGAGCGTATGTTTTAAGTATTAGTTCTTGATGATCTTTTGGTGTTTGACCTAAATAATACGAGCGCAATGTAACTCTGAGGGCAGCGTTCACCTCCAAATGGGCTTGTTGACTCCTACCCAGTGCTTCGGCAATGTATGCTGTAACGTATAATTGTGGATTCGAATTCCGCCACCAGCCCCAAGCACCGTCATATAATTGAAGTTCAGCGAGACGCGTATAAGCTTTTTCTACAATATCGTTCATGTCAAAATCATCATTTTTTAATGCCTTTTCGAGAACCCCAACCTCTCGAGCTAAGATGGCCGTCATTAATTTTGTTGTGGTTTGTTCAGAACAACCGTAGGGATAACTGACGAGTGATTCAAGGGCAGTGAGAACGTTTGCCATGAGAGATGGTGCCAACGTAATGGAAGTGGTTGTATTGGCTATATCAATATCGTTAGCAAATTTTATTTCCTTTTCCCCTGAACCAAATATGTTTTCGGCACGATCAGTGTAAAATCCATAGGGCAGAATTGGTAACGGGACCGCAATTGCGTCGTTTAGAGAAGGTATGTCTTTGGCCTCCGCTTTCAGAGTGACTTTAGCTGTTTCATTGGCCTTTGTTGGTTTAACTTTCCAAGTTACAAGAACATTTTCTTGGCTGTTTATGGAGACTATTTGGGTTGCCGGTTCAACAACAGCGTCATCGACCTGCATCGAAACAGAAAATGCATGTTTGGCATCAGAATAGTTATGAACATATCCACTTAGTTGAATTTCATCACCCAGACGGACAATGTTGGGGAGAACGGGACGAGCAACAACACTTTTGGAAACGAGTATTTCACTGGTTGATTGTCCAACCATGGTATCAGTGGTAGCCCCAATCGCAGCGAGTGACCAAGTAGTAAGATTGTCTGGCAGCTTCATTTGAACAGTCGCTTCCCCCTGATCATTGGTTCGTATATTGGGGTTCCAATACGCCGTATCCTTAAGAATTGTCCTCACATCTCCTTTTTGATTATGAACCCAGATGTTGCCTGCAAAAAAAGTGTGATATTTTGCTGTCTCAAGATTGTAGACGTCTACAGACTGTAATTGCCATTCAATACTGGTAACCGTCACTACGTTATTACGTGCATCCACAAGTACATCCCCTACTTGGGCATTGCCTATAGGTTGCCATCTATTATTGAGAAACACCTTGTGTTCTGGTGTAATTGAGAGAGTTCCATTAATTGTCATCACACCAGGAACCTTGACTTTATGTGTTCCGAGCACTTGGGTATTTACCAGTGCGCTGTCTGTTTCACTTGTGCGAGTCTGAATCCGATCGCCTACCCTAACATCCTTGATAGGTCGCGTAGTTCCATCGGCAAGAAGAATGGGAGTTTCTCCCGTAAAGCATCCACCGCCCGCTTCAGCCATTTCAGCTGTCACTCCTTCAAGTGAGTGAGATGTATTTGTATAGTTGTACCGTTTGCCCCAAAAAGTATCCAGAATGTCACCCGTGTTGGATGCAGCCAATTCAAAAAGTGATTTGTCCATAGCCCAAAGAGCCACCTCGGCAGCTTGTGGCTTACCGTTAAGCGACGTAGTCTTTACCGTGACTGAAGCAGTATCACCTGGGCCATATGTTTGGCGATCAGGTTTTATCGAGATGGCTAATTGTTTATGAAGTGGGGGAATAGATATGTTTATATCATTTGATTGAAATGCTTTTTGATTGAATCCAGAAATTGACGCAAATATATCTGGAGTATCGTTTGCCTCGAGTTGAATATCTACCACGGTTTCTTTTCCTGTTAGATGAATTGTCTGGTATCGATGAACATAGTTACGTTGCAGGGTGAGCAAAACATCCTGGTCAGTCACTTCGCTCACAATAGATAACTTGGCCACATCATTAGGTACATATTTTGTTTGATTGAGTGAAAGTTGATAATCAGCATTTGACTGAGAAGTGTTTATGTTTGCGTCAGGCTGGTAGACATATATGTAAAATTCGGTTTGAATGGTATTTTGACGAGCATCTTTGGCCGAAAGAGCAATATTGTATGATCCGCCCGTATTGGGAGTGAAGTTTAAGTTGATTTGACCATTTTTATCCGATGTCATGGTTATTTCTGGAAGCGTTTCCTTTTGCTCGGTGTACGTAGGATACTTTGAATCGGGAGATTGGTTTTTTGTATACCAAGTCCGGGTTAGTTGTGCAGTAATAGATTGCCCAGCAACGGTTTTGCCTTGCCAAGACTGGATAATAAATGGAATGTTCGCTGATTCCCCCACCTTAAATGAGGATTGGTAATCCTTTTTAAAAATGCCATACTCTCCGGCATAAACCAAAACGTTTCTCCGTGAGAACGCAGGATTTTGAGTTTCATCAACGGCAGTCGCTTCAAATGAAATTACTTGGTTTTTTCCACCTTTTGTAGTGGCAGGAATTGATACGGTCGCTTGACCATTTTTATCGAGAGTAACTTGACCTTTTGTCAGCTCATCGCCATAACTTTCATACCAGGAGAAGGAAGATTCGTCACCCGATATCTTTTCGAATTCTGAGTAGTAATCGTACGACCAATAGCTGGAACTGAGCACGACGTAATTAATTGATACATTAGCTAACGGTTGGCCGTAAAAATAGCTCCCTTTAACGGTAAATTTCATTTGATCACCACTTATGTAGGTGCTTTTTTCACTTTTAACTTCGATGGAATATTCTGGCTTGCGATAGTTTTCAACTTGAAAACTGGTATGTCCACTACTGGGATAGTTTTGATCTCTATCATCGTAGGCTACATCAATATCGTAATAACCAGGACTTATGGTTTTTGGCAATACACATTCACCATCTATAGATCCTTGGTCAGAAATTGTTAAGGATGCCTGACAAAGCTTTTGCTCTGAATCGCCATATCCTTGCGTAATCACAACCTGCGCTTTACCTGAAGGAAGTGAATAAATCGTGTCGTTGTCATTGCGAATAATTGACTTATATGACACGGTATCTCCCGGCTGATAAATCGGCCGGTCAGTGAAGGTGAAATATCGCGCTTTTTGTTTTTCAACAGCATATTGTTTGTATTTTGCACTTCCATCATTTAAGTGTTTTAGATTGATAGGGAGAAGCGCTCGGTATTCGCCTGATTCAATAATCGCAATATCTGCTTCACTCAGAAGCGGGCTATGAGCGATACCATCACCTCCTATGGGAGAGACTGCCAGTTCTTTGGGATTGTTCTCCAGGTTGTATATTCGAACCTGTCCATCGGTGACACTCCGTTTTGTTTCAAATGATCGAGTCCAAACCAACATATCTGATTCTGCATTTTTTAAGATACTACCAATGGAAGAGCGAACAATTAACCCTGTTTCTTCTATCCCATTCAGTTTTAGTTTCACGATATAAACCCCATCCTTTTCAAGAGGTAAGGTTAGTAGTTGCGGTTCACCATTGTTGCCGACAATGGAATATTTAGTCTGCAAGAGAGAAGGTAAACCATCAGTGTTTATTTTTTGTGTTTGGACATACTCGCTATTGTGAGTCAAGTATTGGAGTACCGTGTCTATCGAACCACGGTACAGCTCCACATCCGCAGTTCCTGAAACATTCCATCCAGAAATTTGAATGTTTGGCTCATCGGTCGATGCTAGGGCAATAATCCCTCCACTCATACCGCCTTTTGTATCTGAGATATAGATGTATCTATTAGATTGAGACCAATACCCGAGGACTTGTGGATTTTCTGTGTTATTTTGTTTTTTCTGACTTATTAATCGGTTGAACGTTTTTGAATTGGTCCACATCCACGCTAAACCACCAACAGAAACACTCAACATAAGTGAACAAAAAATAATGGTGTTTCTTCTCAGGAATTTTGTGTACATATACTCTTGGGTGCTCTCAGTATATCCATACCGATGAGTACGTTCCAAGGGGGAGAATAGGCTACTTCTTTTTGGAGGCGAAGGGGCAAAGGGGTTGGTATTCGCAGAAACCGCAGTTGACTGGATCAGGTTTAGCGGGGAAGGTAGAGGTCTGCATGCTTTCTACCCTGTCAATGAGTTTACGTTTGGCTTTAGCGAGCTGGTCTTCAGTACGGGTAGTGGTGATTTTCTCCGGCGGTTTCCCTTCTTCGGTACGTCTCAAAAAATACAAACTCATCCGGGAGGTGGGGAGGTTTAAGGCTTCTTTGGCAGCCAGGGCATAAATAGTAAGTTGTTCATCTTTATCGACTTTTTTCTGATCTTTGTGAGAGCCGGTTTTGTAATCAATAATTTCATACTCACCATCGTTATCCTGATCGATGCGATCAATCTTTCCCACTAGAGTGGCGGTGGGTAATTTGATACGAAATGGTTGTTCAAGCAAGATAGGTTTACCAAAGCATTGTTTGTACACTTTATAATAATCCTTCATGGCAGTTAGTCCCGCATCATAATTTTGTTTCTTATGCATCGCGTCCTCGTATCCTTCTTCGATGAAGTTATCTGCATAGAGCTGTAATAAATCAGCTTCTGACGGGGTTTTGCCTTGTTGTTCCAGTGAATGGAAGGTGTACAACGTCTGATGAATGGTCCTGCCAAAACTAAGTGAGTGATGAGGGGGTGCGGGAATTTGTAACAAGTACCGGTATTTATATTTCAAAGGACACATCTCATACGTATCGATTTGGGAATAGGAAACGGTATCAATAACATATTTACCTTCTTTGAGATATCGGGGTTCAGGGATCTTGAGCGATGCATGAAAAGCGATTTGATGCTGATCAGATTTCATACTCTGAATAGGAAGGCCTGTTTCGGTGATGAACCCACTTACTTTACGTTTGCGCGTTCCCCCTACATCTTCAGAAAAAGTGAGAAATAGCCATTGTTTGGCGCGAGTGAGCGCAACATAAAAAAGTCGACGTTCTTCTTCCAAATGCTCGTCTCCTTCAGGCAAAGATTCTTTAATCAAATCATCAGGGATTTCAATGTACTCTTTTCGGTTATTGGAGGGGAATCTGCCGGCCACCAAGCTCCCTACAAAGACGGCGGAAAATTCCAAGCCTTTGGCAGCATGCACGGTCATCAAACGAACAGTGTCTATGTCTTCAATTTGTGATTGACCAGGATTTTCACCTGCATCAGACCACAATTCAAAAGTGCTCACAAACCCTACTGCCGATTTGTCTTCAGCACTTTGTTCATACCGTTTTAGTTGATTAAAAAATAAATTAAGGTTCTTGATTTTTAGCTGATTTTCTACACTATCCTGTTCAAGATACTGTTTAAGGTAATTGGCTGATTCAATAAATTGAAATAGTAGTTGGCTTACTGGCGTACTTATCTTTGTTTGAAATTCTTTAACAATGTTTATCAGTTTTTTTATTGAATCATCCTGGTTGTGATTTATCTCAGACCAGAGCGAGGTACTTTTCGTTTTTGCATCTTGCAAGCGTTTGAGCATAATCGATGCGTCGCATGCAAATACGGAACATTGAGATAATTGAAATAGCGATAGATTATCGTCAGGATTCAACAACACCTTAAGAAAGTGGAGTAAGGTAATTATTTCTTCCTGATCATACAATCCTCTGTTTGCGACCAATTGAAAAGGAATTCCGGCTGCTTTAAGCACATTGGCGTAAGGCTCAAGTTGACTGTTGGCGCGGGCAATGATGGCAATGTCTTTATAGCTCACATTGTTGTGGGTGACGAGTTCAATAATTTTGGCTATAGTCCAATTAACTTCATCTTCAATAGTGTCGAATTGATATACCGCAGGAGTGGCTTGTGTGTTAGGTTGGGCAATGAGTTTTTTGTTTATATGCAACGAAGCTTCAAGGCGATCGGGGTTATTGAGCTGAATACTACGGTACGCAGCATCAAGAATGGTTTGGCCGGAACGATAGTTGTCTGTGAGTACAATTTCTTTGGCTTTTGGATAGATTTGTTTGAATTCCAGAATATTACTGACTGATGCCCCTCTAAATTTATAGATGGAATTATGAACAGCAATTGAATCCGCGATATAGTTATGACTTGGAGTTACCTCTAAGTCATAAACGGTTTCTGTTTTGGTATCCTCGGTTATTTTGACAATTTGTTCATATATTAGTTTTTTTCCACTTAACACAGGGACATACATGCCGGGTAATAGATTTGAAGCCGGCATTACTCGGCTAGAGACTGATTGAATATTTTCTCTCGCCAAACTAGCTTGTTCATCAATTATGCCACCAGTAATTTTTTCGAGTTTTTCAGCAAATATCATCGCTTCTTTCAAATCTTTCGTCTGACGGCGAATACGAATACCCTTTTTGGCCTTGGCCAGATGAATCCCTGCATCTTGCAGTTTTTGAATGGTGGCATTGTCCGATGTTTCGAGATGGACCATATGACTTACCAAAGGAGTTGACATAAATCCATCATGGTCAGTTTTTGATGCATAATTCCGGTGGCATAGGTGAAGGTTGATTTTAACTCGATTCGTCTGGCCCCTGGTCACTCCAGAAGCAATCACGTGTGGCGCAGATAGATCGATATGCAAATCATGCGCTAATTTTTTTACAGATTCTTTTGTATCAATCTCAGAGAGTAATTTATCAAGCCATTCATCAACTATGACTGTATCTGGCCTTGGAGAAAACACTACCGTAGGAATGCCATACTTAAGTGAATATAGTGCTTCGTAATATCGTGCTTCCTGCTCACTTAGGCATGCTTTTATTGCTAATATGGAATCGACTCGGCGCTCTAAATGTAGCCGTGTACAAAGATTGTTAGTGATCCCAATTCGCCAGCCTTTGTTACGTTGACACATTAAATACACATAGTAGTATTTCTTTGTTTTTAATTGTCTTTTAACATAACAAAACATTTTATGATTATCGGTAGTAGTAATTGTTGTATTGGAAGCTGTGGTAATCGTCAGAAATCGCGCTGTCTTAGTGTTTTTAATTACTTGAGTAACTTGAGCAAATGAGGTACATCCTTTACCGATACCAGATAAGACGGAATCTCCAATTTTTATTTTTTTAATTTCTTTTTCGCCATCTTTGGTAATGATTTTTGCTGTTGGCGGTAAACACTGGTCATCATCGCCGACAACGGTCAGATTTGGCTGTTTTTCTGGAGGCGCCAGCAGACGAATTAGAGCGAATTGGGCATAATTCGTATCTTGAAATTCATCTATAAGAATATATTGAAACTGTTTTTGATATTTTTCCAATATGTTAGGTCTGTTTTGAAATAATCTAAGACTTTCATTAATTAAATCGCCAAAATCAAGTAATGCGGATTGATGTTTTAGTTGTTGGTAGCGTAAAAATACTTGACCAAGCTCCATTAACCGATTCGCTTCAATTTGTTCTGCTTCAGATGTACTTCTTGATGCTGCCTTTGCGGCATAGTCAATAAGTGTTTGAGGTGTTATGGTTTCATCTGCAAGACGAGAAAAGAATTTAATAAGTGAACTAATATGTTTAGAGGGATCACCTAATGGCCGGTAATAGTTGAGGGGAAATTCATAGATATGTTCGCGGAAAAGCATCCACTGATCTGTCTGAGTCAGAATTCTGAAATTTGGATTAATCCCGATTTCTAATCCTTCCGTTTGAAGTAATCGTTCACATAGTCCATGAAACGTCCCCAACCATGGTTCCCGATAACCAAAGGGCATGACCATATCTAATCGAGAGCGCATTTCCTCAGCAGCTTTTTCCGTAAAGGTGGCAGCAAATATTTGATACGGATCAACTTTTTCATCTTGAATCAGGTGTTGTATCCGCTGAGTAATAACGGTGGTTTTCCCAGTTCCAGCTCCGGCCACGATAAGTAGGGGCCCATCAATGTGGTAGATGGCAGACCGTTGGTCTTTATTTACTATCATGTTGCTTCATGATCAATACCTGAACCTAGGGAGTTTGTGAGAGTAATTTTTGATTGCAATTGATTGAAATCATTACTTACTGCTGTCATGTTGTTATAGGCATTGGTAATGTGTCGGGAAAGCGTATCTAATTTGCCGGAAAATTGGACTGAGTCTTTTTGAATCGAGCGAAGTTGACTTAAAATAGCGCCGGCTTCTTGTGCAATTCGCTGTCCCTCAAAACTGACAAGAATGGTTCGCAGGAAGGCGTAAAAGGTGGATGGAGAGACGGCAAGAACTCGTTTTTCTTGAGCATACTGAGATAACTCAGGTTGGTTGGCTGTAATTTCGTAGTAGATGGACTCAGCAGGTACGTACATCAGGGCGAAATCGACCGTTTTTTCTTCCGTATTAATATATTTATCAGCGATAGCTTTTATGTGTTTTTTTACATCTGATACGAACGTTTTTGACAAGATGTCCTGATCTTTTTTTGTTTCAGCTTGAGTAAGTTTAGAAAAATTTTCCATGGGGAATTTTGAATCAACCGAGATTAAACCTGCTTTAGTTTTGATGACTGCATCAACAATATCTCCCGAGCGAAAACGATATTGAACTTGAAAAGCATTGGCCGGAAGAACTTGAGCCATTAAATCGGACAAGATTTGTTCACCAATATTTCCCCGTAATTTCGGAGAATTCAAAAAATCTTGAAGGGACTGCATCGATCGACCAATTTCAGAAAACTTGCCTGTTTCATTTTTTAATTCACCGATCACTCTGGTAGCATTGTCCAACCGCTCATTTAAAGCTCCATAACTTTTTTGCAATGTATCAGTTACATTCTTGTCCGATTGCTGCATCACTGATTGCATTGACTTCAACCATTCAATAATGGGTTCTTGAGAAGTGTTTTGCGCCTTCATTTTTTCCATTGACAACCACAAACCAACGCCTAAAAGAAGAATGAGAATGAGAAGAATGATTTCAAATGGGGTCATATGCAACGCATTATATCGTTTATACTCATCTCATGGGAGTACTGCCACACAATCCATATCGAAAACAAATGTTGGTTATGGCAACCGCAACGTGGATTACACTTGCACTCATGTTACTGTTTATTCAGCCGACCTTTCTAAAAGACGTGGGGTGGAAGAATAGTTACTTGCCGTTTTTTGTTACTTTAGAACTCGCGCTATTTTGGTCAATTTGGGGCATATCTGGTCGTTGGAAACGAAGTGGAACATGGTCAGGAGCTGGTGTGCTCTATGTGTACTTGAGAGTTAGTCAACTTGATTCCTGGATGAACATATTATTGTTGTTTGGTTTTTGTTTTGTATGGGAATACTATTGGTATTTATCAAAACAGTCACCTCATTTAATTAAATAAATTAGCCGTTGACATCGTTTTTTTCTCATGTGATAGTATGGACACTTATGCAAGTGTCTAAACAAGATTTGCCGCCCCGTTTATTTCGTAAACTCCAAAGGAGTTTTTGTTATGTAATTGCAGATACGAAAACTGCAAATGAGGCTGAAGATATTTTGCATGAATTACTTTCAGAAACAGAGCGTGTAGCAATTATGAAGCGGCTGGGAATAGCGGTTTTTTTGGATCAAGGAATGAGTTATGACAAGATAAAAAACATACTTAAGGTTAGCTCAGCCACTATTGCCAGCGTGCAAGAGCGAATGGGTAGGACTGGACTTCAAAATGCTATCGAAAAAGTCACTCTAAATACAAAGGCTGATGAGTGGGCTGAAAAAATTAATCGATTGCTGCCATTTTTGGGCAAGAAACAGCAGTAATTTCTCTGGTACAATTTGTGGGTATGAATCACTATTACATCACTACGACGTTGCCCTATGTAAATGCTGATCCTCATGTGGGTTTTGCTTGGGAAATTGTGACGGCTGACACCTTGGCTCGTTACCATCATTTGATCGGTGATCAGGTGATCTTCAATACTGGGACAGATGAACATGGATTAAAAATTTTTCGTCAGGCAGAGGAAAATCATGTCTCCCCTCAAACATATGTAGATGGGTATGCTGAGAAATTCAAAGATTTAAAAACACTCCTTAATCTGTCAATTACTCATTTTGTACGAACTACAGATCCCCATCATATCCAAGCAGCACAGTTTTTTTGGAACCGATGTTTGGAACGAGGAGATATTTACAAGAAGATGTATAAGGTAAAATACTGCGTTGGGTGTGAACTGGAAAAAACTGAGTCAGAGCTGGTAGATGGTGTATGTCCCCTTCATCCAAATAAGGAAATCGAGGTTATTGAGGAAGAAAATTATTTCTTTAAGTTTTCTGCATACCAGCAGCCGCTTCTCGAGTTATATGCGCGCCAACCAGATTTTGTTCAGCCTGAGAGCAAGATGCGGGCAATAGTCGCCTTTGTTGAACATGGACTAGAAGATTTTAGTGTATCGCGCTTGAAGACGAAAATGCCGTGGGGGATTGAAGTTCCCAATGATCCTGATCAAGTCATGTACGTCTGGTTTGATGCGCTGATTAATTACATCTCAACGTTAGGATGGCCAGAGGATATTGCATCATTTGAGACCTATTGGCCAGGAACTCAAATCGCAGGAAAAGATAATTTGCGTCAACAAGCAGCCATGTGGCAAGCCATGCTTATGTCAGCAGGATTACCTAATTCGAAACAGATCTTGATCAATGGTTTTATCAGTGTTGAAGGCCAGAAGATGAGTAAGTCGATGGGGAATGTGATTTCTCCAACGGAAATGGTAACCCGCTATGGTGTGGATGGAGCTCGATTTTTGCTTTTGTCGCTAGGACCTGTCGCAACAGACGCTGACGTGTCATGGAAACAATTTGATATGAGTTATAACGGATATCTGGCTAATAGTCTGGGTAATACGGTTCAACGGATTGCAACGCTTGCATCCCGCTCTGGGTTTACCTTTGAAAACTCTTCACCCGTTGTCGCTCATCAGGAAGTATTTGATTTACTACAGCACTACCGGTTTGCGGAGGCGCTGACTGAATTATGGACATTGGTTTCCCGGTTGGAAAAGCGAATTGATGAAGTGAAACCGTGGACGTTATCAGATGAGCTACTTCATGGCTTCTTGGACGAATCCATTACTCAGCTGAAGATAATCGGACACACACTTCAACCGTTTATGCCGTCAACATCAACGGCAATTTTGAACCTTTTTGGTTCATCTACGGTTCCTGCCCCAACCCCCTTGTTTCCACGGCTATAAGAATATGCTCATCGATACTCATGCACATCTTAATGTTGAACCTTTGTTTGAGCGATGGCTGCAAGTGGTGAGGGAGGCCCAGGTCGCCGGAATTGACCAACTAATTGTCCCTGGGGCTGACATTCTTTCAAGCGAACGGGCTATCGCGATTGCGAAACAACACCCTGCTGTTTTTGCAGCAGTAGGTATCCATCCCGAAGCTCTTCTCACATGTTCTCATGATGATTTATCAGTTATTGATGGATTGGCTTCTGAAAAAAGGGTTGTGGGTATTGGTGAAATTGGTCTAGATTACTACCGCGATCACGCAGATAGCACCGTTCAACGAAAATTATTTAGAGAGCAATTGTCGCTTGCGAAAGAACATGGATTGCCTGCAATTATTCATTCCAGAACAGAAGAGGCAATGAATGATGCTGTGGAAGATATTCGATCAGTATATGGGCCCACCCCCTTTCGAGGAGTATTTCATTGTTTTTCAGGTACCAAAGGATTTTATGAAACAATAACTGCGTTGGGAAGTTATATCGGTGTTGGTGGCATGATCACCTACGATCATCAAACAGCGCTTCAAGAGATAATCAAAACGATATCTTTGGAGAAAATTGTTTTAGAGACAGATGCACCATGGCTTACACCTCAACCTAAACCGCGTGGAGTGAATACTCCAGCAAATATCGTCATTGCCGCTGCAAAGTTGGCAGATATACAAGGAGTTCAATTGACTGAAGTACTGGAAACAACGAGCCGTAATGTACATCAGTTGTTCCCTCAGTTAGGATTACATATATGAGTCCACAACAATCAGTTGGTAAATGGGTAACCCGACACCCCGTAAAAACGCAGCGTATACTCGAAATTCTTCCTGGCGCTTTTTCCTGGTTCTGGATCTTGTTCCCCGTGTGGGGATCATTTTTGATTCCAGAAGTGGTCGCGTATTACATTATCGCCTTTAATGTGTATTGGCTGTACCGATCAATCACTATGGCGGGGTTGGCTATTGTGGCACATTTCCGACTGAAAGCATCTATGGCATATGACTGGATGATGGATGTACGGCAATTTCCAGACTGGAAACGCGTTCACCACATTGTTGTAATTCCCACATACAAGGAACCCATTACGACTTTGGAACGAACCCTGGATACCTTGGCAAAGCAAACATTTCCACTCTCAAATTTGGCGATTATGGTCTCGTTTGAAGAACGAGAAGGTCCCGCCGCACAACAGAAAGCAATAGAACTTGAGAAGAAATATACTTCAACGTTTGGTCACTTTTGGACAACCCTTCATCCGGATATTCAGGGTGAAGTGAAGGGTAAATCAGCAAATACGTGCTGGGGTGCAAAGTTGGCAAAACAGAAACTGGTAGATGAAGAACATCTTTCGATTGATTACATCACGGTGACGAGTGAAGATTCGGATGCATTACTTGATCCTCAGTATTTCGCAGCATTAACGTATCAGTTTTTAGATTCGCCTCACCGATATGAGCGAATTTGGCAGGCAGGAATCATGTTTTATAACAATATCTGGCGTGTTCCCGCTCCAGTTCGAGTGCTCGCGTCAACTTTTTCTGTGTTTCAGCTGTACGTGTTGATGCGTCCAGATAACTTGATTAATTTTTCTACGTACACCGCGAGCCTAAAACTCATTGATGGCATAGGTTATTGGGACACAGATGTGATTCCTGAAGATTACCGACTATTCTTCAAGTCTTTTTTTGCAACCAAGGGCAAGGTTGCAGTTGAACCGATTTTTCTGCCCATCTCCGCCGACGCAGCTGAATCGGAAAGCTTTTGGGGGACAATGATTAATCAATATGAACAAATCAAACGTTGGGCATGGGGTGTCAGTGACGATGCATATATCATCAAACAATGGCTCA
>CAZKMY010000014.1:0-19749 GCA_964554085.1 uncultured Pseudomonadales bacterium | reverse complement strand
TTCCCGGTGCCGCCACATCTCCACCCGCCACTTGCCACCATGCATCCGCTACCTGAGTGACGTAGAAGGATTGCTCGATGGGCTGGTCCGTCACCGTTAGTGAGTAGCTGGCCGGCAGGGGGCACTTCATAATCCAGTTGGTGTCGTCGTTGGCGAACCCGAGGGAGTACTGGTACCCCGTGGTGGTGTTGCCCGGCACGGTGAAGGTGGCAGAGGAGTTGACTCCGGCCTGACTGTCTCCGACATAGCCGCTCAGCCCGTCGGTGCTGGTCATGGTCATGGTGCCGCCGGTGTACCCGGTGGCCGGTGTTGTCCCGGTGCAAGCTAGATCGTTCGACGCATACACCCGCCCCGTAACGGTGGTGAGGGTGGGTACTTCAAGTGATCTCACGATCGATTCCGATGCGTAGTGGCCGTTGTACGACGCCACTCTCCAGTAGTACGTCCCTGGAGTGGAGATTGCTACACTAGCCGTTGTCGTCGGGCTGGCCGCGACGGTGCTTGTTGTGTCGCAGTAGCTGGCCCAGTTGGAGCCGTCCAGCTGCGCGCTTGTGAGCGAGGCTTTGTTCGTTGCGACGCACACCCGGTACTCCTTTGTTGTGTAATCGCACTGCTCCCCCCAGCCTGCCGCGGCTTCCCAGCTCAGCGTCACCGTCTCGTTCTGCGCCGTCGCCGCCTCCAGCGGGCTCAGCAGCACTGGCGCCGTCGGGGCGGACGGGAAGCACCCCGGATTAGGGTTGCTCGGATTATCTGTTGGCGCAGGTGTGGCGCCGCCGCCGCAGGGGCTCACGCAGCACCTCGTCCACCCGTTGGGACAGGCAATGGGTTCCTGACCACAGGGATAAGTTTTTCCATATTCGTCCTTACAAATTTTTGTCGTATAACAAACCTTTTCCCTTGCACAGCATCCGCAGGAGCAGTCACATAAAGACGCTTGCGCGTAAGTCTGTCTCACACCCGCCACAAAAAACAGAACGATTGCGAACACAAAAAGAATTCTTCTCATCTCCCCCCACACTTCATGGTTATGATCGTATCCCCGACGACAACATCATTATTTATAAGTCCGAGCACAATCACCTCGTCACCCTCGGCCAGATATTTCTTCACCTCATCACTCAATGTCATCCTACCCATCCCGTCCTTGTCCATGAAGTTGATGTACGCCTCCGCCAGCGGCATGGGGGAGCCCCCGTTGGGTCCGCTCATTGAGCTGGGCATGCACTCGTACTGAACCTGATCCTTCACCAGAATAGTCTGGACGGAGTCCTTCAACTGAATGTTTAGCTCGGGACCATTCCAAGAGATGAACTTTCCCCGCGCCTGAGTCCGCACGCTGCCGTCAGCTCGCGTCATCTCCATCCGCCCCCAGAGCGTGCTCTTATCCGGAGTCCCTATTGGCACGTTCTTACGAGTATTTTCCGTTGTTCTCTTACTGAAAAGGCTCAAGTTAAGATTTTCCCCTCTCGTCAAACAAAAGAGAGAGAATATTGACACTACAAGCAGCACCAAAAGCGCAGACACCGCAAGCACTATTCTTTTAACTTTATCTGTCATAAACCCATCGTAGCACGTTAAAACAGACAGATCATCAATAGACTTGCTTATTCAGTCTTGTATTTTTCCGCCCAGGGGTGCTTTGATATGAACCCAATAAAACCAAATCGGAGCTTCGGATCAGATTTGAGCCGATCAAGAATTTTATCAAACATCGCCCCCGTGGGGAGCTTTTGATCGAATCCCTTTTTTATCTCAGGAACCATATTATGAATTACAGGTCCGTATTTCCCCAATTGATATTTCTCCAAGGAGACGGCCAAGTCATCATCCTTCCTGAAGTAAAATTCATCATCCAAGTAGGCATCGGTAACCTCGGCCACCCCAACCGGAAACACATCTTTGATCCTCTGGTTTATCAGGTCTGCGGCGAGATCAGAGGTATTTTGATAATTCTTAGACCAGGCGAGGGGTTCACTGCCTCTTGCCTTTAATAAATCAAATGTCTGCGAGTAATCAAATAATAATGATGTCTCACCATTCTTCTCCACGCTTGCCAGCACGGGGAACGGCTCCTTCAGGCCGTACACCGCCAGCATCAGAACCCCCGCCTCCTGACCCTCGGGGAACCCGTCGGGGGTCTTCAAACGGATCAACCCCAGCGCCTTGCCAGTGACGTCAGCATCCCACGAATCATATTTCTTACTTCCACTCCACCTGTACCCGATCACAGAATGATCGTACAGCCCATCCTTATACGTGTTCGCTGGGAGGAGGAAGTCGAGCAGCGCCTTCTGGTCCCCCTCGAACAGCTCAGGATGGAGCTGCTTCACCAAGTCGCCGGCCTCGAAAACGTCGGTAAAGACCTCCTTTGACAGCTCCGTCTCGGTTTTGGCTCCGCTGGCGTCCACCTTATAGAGCTTGCCGCCCTCCACGAACACGGATGCGCCGTCCGCCGTCTTCACCACCCCCTCGGGGGCGCTGGCCTCAGCTCCGGCTGGGGCGGAGTCAGCCGTGGTCACGGTGACTAGTTGCTGATCAATGTTGTCCCGATTGGCACCGACTGCTTTAAACCACTTAGTGACCTTCCCATTCGTATCTTCAATTCCAGTGTACGAATGCTTATCGTCCCCAATAGACAACCTGGGCCTCCCAGGGAAATTGACCCATTCCTGAGTTGTAGCGGGATCAAAATAACTAACCTCGGGATAGGCGATCGCCCCGTCCGCCGCCACGAGGCTTCGCATCATACTGTAGGTCCCATCGGCGTTCTTTCGAATGACGGCGCTGTCGGCCACCCCGTCCCTGCTCCCTCGTATCAGCTCGATGCCGTTCTTCTTCATATAATCATTTTTAAATGTTTCCATCGCCGAAATAAGCTCTGCGTCGTTATGAAATAATTGCTTTCCATTCACCGTACGGGAAAGTTGATAAATCGCATAGGCATCTATCAATGTCACTGGTCCCGATGCATCATGATTAGTTGTATCGTGTGCAAAATCAGGCGGATTAACCGCTGGAATCTCAGCTACAGCTTTGTCCGTGGGAAGTAATGTGGGTTCATATGCGGCTGTGGGTGTTTTTTCTTGTGCCAACACCGAAGGTAATTCATCACTCGTTTGTATCCCCACGGGAGAAGCTAATGCTTTTGCCGTATATTGGGGAATTTCCGCTATCTGCGGAGACACTCCACACGCTGCATTCAACAATCCCATTCCCGCCAATGCCGCCCCTGCCAATCGTTGTCGTCCCGTCAAAACAGACCCCACTCGGCTTACCACTTCATCCACAGAAATATCCGCTCGTCCGTTGTCCTGCAACCAGCCAGAAATTGCCTGCTTCTCTGCATTCCGTAACTGCACCTTAAACGCATAGACACTATCCCGTTCCTGGCCATAAAAAACCCGCTTATCCAAAATGTCTTGAGCCATGCACTCCAAACCAGCTAGCATCGCCACTTGATCATCTACCGGCAATCCCTCACGAATTGTCTGAGCCTTATCAAATGCCTTCACTCCCGTCAATTTCATCAGTTCAGATCCATTGGTAAACAAAGCTGCAAATTCACCCAAAGACCCCGAGGCATCATTGCCTTTATCTGTGCTCAAGAGCAAATTGTATTGACTCTGCTCCAACGGCGTCAATGAATCAAAAAAGTCACTTCGCAATTTCGAAAAACGGCCCCAAACATCAGATGGTGTCACGTCTGGCTTCATGGAGAACTCAACCATCCCGGGTTTTGCTTCAATACCGGCAACGGGTTCCATTCCTAGGATTGTTTCTGGCACCATACTAACCACTCCATACGCTAAATATATACGGATGTAATCAAGTATAGTACAACTATAGGCCTGGTTGCAAGAGGAAACCTACTTATTATTCCGGATTGACACGGTAGTATCAAACGTTTGAGTCGCCGGATTGTCGACCGTAGTAGCAATAGAGAGCGATAAATGAATCGCTACCGTCCCCGAACTTAATCCATCACTATCAGTACACGTAAAAGTGAGATCATTCACCACTACAGTTCCTCCAGATAATTTCCCCATGTCTACACCATCCTTTGTTTCCTGAATACTATCCCTTGATCCATTTTCCACCGATGCTACATAGGCATACGACTTTGACTCAATCATTCCTTCAGCATTGCGAACAGAATAGGTAATTGCTCCCGGCACACTACAATCTGGCAATGCAGTAGCTGCACGAATAGATCGCTCCATCGCCCCCATAATCCGATCTCCCTGAGACTTAACCTCTGCTTGGATCTGAGCTCGACCACCCCCCTTAACCGTCACAAAAAATGAATTGACAAGTCCCACCGATAAGAGTGCCAACAACCCTACCGACACCACCATCTCCACCAAGGTAAAACCTGCTCGAGTTGCTACTTTGACCATTGTGATAAAGATCCTGATAATTCCACCACGTTGTCCTGACTTCCAGATTTTTTCCATGTTACCCGCATCGTGACCAACACATCACTCCCCGTATTCGTCAACGTCATTTGTCGAATAAACAAATTGGGATAACTGGCCACCCAATCAGCTGTTCCACATGCAGCCGCCGACAAAGATTCAAAGCCGTTATCAGTCAAAGCAGGCAATTGGGTCAAACAATAATCTTTCGGAGGATTCGGCGATGCGGGCACCATGTTCGCAATTGCCTCGTATCCAACCCGATCCCGTTCCGATCGAATCCACTCAATTCCCTCCTGAGCCAAACGTGTCGCCACCGTTCGTTCCTTTGATTCGCGATTTCGCGCCATCGCTACTGTAGTTACACTCACAAGTGTTGCTACCACGATCAACAGCAACATCGCCACCACCGACATTTCAATGAGGGTAAACCCAACTAAATACTTAATTCTTCTTCGCGACATCTACCCCCCCCGCCATTGTCATCGTCACTACATAGCGCATTGAATTAACAACAGTGCTTTGAATCACCACCTCAGACAACGAACTTGCCCCACCACTTACTGTTACAATTTGAAACGCGGCAAACGGATCAATGATTAAATCTTCACCAAACTCCGGAGTAGGAAACACAGCTCGTTGTGCACCTACCACCCCACCACATACATTTTTCGCCACTATCTGTTTTCCTGACACTGCGCGCGATATTTCTACACCATTAAATATTGCTGTTCCGCACGCACTCGCCCCCGTTGTTACATCTTTTTGGATTGACCGAAGTTGAGTTGCCACCAACCGAGCTCCTTGCTCCACCTTGGCCCAATTGTTGTACGAATTATATGAAGCCACAGCTCCCACCGACATGACGCCAATAATGCCAATGACGACCAACATTTCAATCAGCGTAAAACCTCTCAACATATGTGTCATGGGTTGTAGTTTGGTACCGGCGAAGCCTCGGGCTCCGCGTAATAAGTCAAGGTATAACTAGAGCAATAGGTTGCCCCACACCCCGCAGGAGTATACGAATATACATACGATCCGGAATTCTTAGGATCTTTTACCGTCTTTCCAGATAAATATCCTGAAATTCCGGAAAAATCACTTCCTACGGTTTCTGCTGTCGGATATCCCGTATGTCCTGGCTCAGATCGGTACATTTCTAAAGCTGATCGCAATTGTTGAATATCCGCAATCCGCCGGCTGTTACGAGCTTTTTCATTAGCGGTCTTAAAACTGGTTAGTCCAATTGTAGACAATACTCCAATGATAGAAATTACTACCAATAGTTCAATCAGTGTAAATCCTCGAATTTTCATATATGGCTCCTTTACTGTATATTCTGCACGCAAAAATGAGTCGGGTTTGTGTCACTATCAGTACTATTTCCATAGTCCCCCCCATTTTCCATCAGTGCGCACGCACAATAGGTGTCATCTCCATAATCACAAGTGACTGTATAATCCCCAGCTCGTGGCGGGGATGGCTCTTTTCCTTTTGAAAAAATGGTTGTATCTGCGTACATGCCGTCACATGAATTAGTTGAAGAATCAATCAAATAGTCATCATGCTTGGCGTAGTATAATTCAAAACCCTTTTGGATCGATTTCATGTCCTCCAGCCGCCGAGCATCCCGACCCCTAGACAACGATTTTACATATGTTGTCCCTCCCAACGTTGCCAACACTCCAATGATAACCATCACCACCAACACCTCAATCATGGTAAACCCACGGATACGCATAAAACTCCTTTTCTTCACTATAACATGATAAGGGTTAAGGTTTCACAATCACTCGAAGTGTACTGACCGGAGTTTCTGGTAATGCGTTTCCACGTGTATCCCATGCGGACAATCGAACAATAAATTCACACGACTGTTTTGCACATGCATACTCATGAGCAATATTCGATTCTTTCTTACCAAGATATGCACTTTTCTTTCCATCACCAAAATCAAGGAGTGCTCGTTCAATACCGTCATCAGCATCCATCACTTCAAACCCAAACGTAATGCTTGAATACTTTCCATTCACCTGAACCACTCTCGTTTTCTGATCCAACATAGGTTCTGTATTAAAAAACAACACCACCGGTAATTGATTACACTGCTGAAAACAAGCATCTTTACAATCAGTTGTTTGTACCTGCAAATTCATACCCTGCTGTAAGCCGGATGCGCAACAAGAAAAACCCCAATCCTGACACTTAGCAATCGCCGGACTCTCCCCTCCAATTTGTCGTGTATCAGCATGCCAGTCAACCATGACTTGCCCATCCATCAATCCCACAGCCACGTTTCGCTGCCCATAGCGCAAATGTACCCAAGCATTACCCCAATTTGGTTGACCATTCTCTATCGCTACAAAAACACCCGAACCATATATACGTTCAATTCCCCCGCGTAATTGCTTATCGTCCATCACGATGTTTTTCCCATCCGAACAAACTGATTCCATCACATAGGTGGTTGCTGTGGTAAATCGAAGTTGATAACCGACAAGTTTACCAGGAAAAATGCAGACTGAACCCGTCCCCTGAGTAGCAGTTCGCTGCAACGTTTTTATGGCCGATTGTACCTGCAATACCCCCTGCCTAAACTGCCACTCCTGCCACCCCAACCAACAACCAACCACAACCAGTACCGTAACCACAACCTTAATCGTCATCGACCAAAATAACCTCATCGCAGTATTCCCATATACCAATTCCACCACTGATTTCCCCACAACAAAGCACAACATGTCCCCACTACCAAAAAGGGTCCAAACGGAATTTGTTGTTTCATTTTTTTCTTACCCGTCACCAACAAGGCCACACCTACCACCGCACCAATACAAAACGCACTAAATACACCCACGACAACTCGAGGCCATCCCAAGAGCCATCCCATACCCAAGGCAAACAGAATATCTCCCAATCCCATACCTTTTCCTCGACTAGCTAATGCCAACAAACCTAAAAATGCTCCTGCCCCTAAACCAGAAAGGAGCGCTAGTCCCACATCGGTCCCTTGCATTACTCCTGTCATTGCCAAATATCCCCGATATGCAAGCGCTAATCCTCCCAAACCAATCAGGGCGTTCAGCGGCATCAACATATAAAGATAATCAGAAATGAGAATAATTAACAGTAAAATCCCAATCACTAGCCAAAACACCGGTTGAATTACTTGCAGGGGCCGCTGAGTCAGCTGGAAAAAGAATGATCCCATCAAGTACCACCATACAAACAGACATCCCATCATAAATTCCACCACCGGATGTTGGACTGAAATTCGTTTTTTGCAGTGTCGACATCGCCGCCCCAGCAACAGATACGAGAGGAGGGGAATATTGTCATACCACGCAATTTGTTTGTGGCAATGATCGCACCGAGACCTACCCCGCACCCAATCTTCTCCCCGAATCGTCCGTTCAATCACCACATTCACAAAACTGCCCACAATCGTACCAATGGTAAAAACAAAAAGACCAATTATCCAAATCATGATACTAGTATCGAGGAAGTCTTCTCAAATAGCAATCAGTTGCCGGAATCTACACAAAACCCCGCAGCTGCGGGGTTTTATTAATAATAAAAATTTCAATTACGGCAAACATATATAGAAAATGCTTGCAGTATTGGAATCATCTCCTGTATTGTTCGCACACAAGGTGAACCCTGCGTACGTCAGTGGAGTCGAGCCTTTTAATCCGGCCGCTGCAGCATCAGCACATTTATTCGTCGTCGCTCCTGCTGCACAGCATTTATGAACCGCTTCTAATTTAAATTGCTTCGAAGTCGGTTTAAAACACGCTCGCACTTCATCTGAATCAGCCGCCTTAAGAATAATAAATTCATTATTGGTCGCTCCCGTTCCCAACCCCACCTTCGTCTGATAATTATTGTACAAACGTGTTCCAAAAGCAGGCTTAATCTCATTTGAAGCAGCCAAATTCTGTAACCAAGCCAATGCTCCATCCGAATTGAATACTTCTGTCGTTGTTGCAACTGCAGTCCATGCCAAATAAGGGGTAGCTGCGGTAGCAGCCGAATTCCACGGATACTGTTCTTGTGTTGAATAATACCGCTCAATTGCTCCCAACAACTCTGATGCATCACTCCGTGTTCGCGTATCCTTACCTTTATTGATCTGCTCAATAGGATTGATGGTCGACAGCGTTGCCACTGCCAGGACTCCAATCACCGCAATCACCACCAACAACTCAATCATCGTAAACCCAGCTACTTTGCCTAGACGAATCTTCATAGAAGTCTCCTTTTTTCTACTGACTAAAAACTATTTGTTAAGCTGTAGATCGGCATCACAATTGCAAGTACTAAAAACATTACGCCGACCCCTAATACAACCATAATAAGTGGTTCTAGTGCTGTCGTCAAATTTTTCACTGCATATTCTGATTCCGATTCAAAATGACGTGCCACTTTCTGTAGTACTTCGGATAATTTCCCCGTTTCTTCTCCCACCGACACCATTTGAGACAATAGGGGAGGAAAAAACTGTTCCCTCGCCAACATAGTCGCAAGTGGTAATCCCTTTTCCACTCCATCAGCAGCTCGTTTTAGCGATTGCTCAAACACCACATTTCCCGTCGATTTCATCACAATCTCTAATGCATCCAATATCGAAATACCTGCCCCCACCAACAACGCAAGTGTTCGCGTTACATCCGCCAGAGCAATTTGAGTCCGCAACGTTCCGTACACGGGTATTTTTAGTAAAAACGTATCAATCCGTTGCCGACCCATCTTGGTTGCGTACCATCGACGCAACATATACACCGCTCCCAAAATTACCAACGGAACAGCCCACCACATTTTCTGGAACACCTCAGATATGAGAATCAATATCCTTGTTGGTGCAGGTAATTCAGTTCCAAAATCATCAAACATTTCCACCAATTTCGGCACCACCAATGTCATCATGGCAAACATCACCACCACCATGACGATCATGACAATGATGGGATAAATTAATGCTCCTTTTGTTTTTGAAGCGAACTCTCGCTTCTTCTCCTCAGTCTCAGCCAACCGAGTCATCATCTCATCCAACTTACCCGAAGCCTCGCCTGCTCGAATGGTTGCAATATACACAGATGAAAACACTCCAGTACGAGTCGCCAATGCATCAGCAAAATTAGCCCCCCCCTGAATATCCTGTGCCATACCTCCGGCAATTTTTGCCATTGCCGGTTTTGACTGAGTCTGCAAAATACTCAAGCCGTCAGACAAAGGTAACCCAGAATTAATCATGGTCGATAATTGCTGGGTAAATGAAACAATATCCTGACTCGTTATGCGGTTTTGTAAAAAACCAAACATACTTCCGCTGTCATCGTTTTGCATGACAAGTTGAATAATTACTAGGTTACGCTGCCTCAAAATATTTGCCGCAGATTCAATATCCTTAGCCTCAACCTTACCTTTTTGCAGTAATCCGTTTTGATCCTTGGCTGAATAGTTATACAGTTGCATCTAGCCTAATCTTCCTTTCACCAAACGTAATAATTCTTCAGGTCTTAAACAATATTTTTGCGCCACTTCCAATGTCACGGTTCCTTGCCTCACCCATGCCGCCAAACTTGCCTCCAAGCTCATCATTCCCAATTCACCCGACGTTTGAATTACATTATCCAACTGATGCGTTTTTCCTTCCCTAATTGTATTCTTTACGGCCGATGTCGCCAGCAAAACTTCAGTTGCAGGAATCCGACCACCACCAGTCGCAGGGATTAATCGTTGTGCCACCACCGCTTCCAATGCATTTGAAAGTTGCATTCGTACTTGCGGCTGTTGATTCTCTGGAAATACATCAATCACCCGGTCAATTGTCTGAGCTGCCGAATTGGTATGAAGTGTAGCAAATACCAAGTGACCCGTTTCTGCCACTGTCAATGCTGCCGCAATCGTCTCATAATCCCGCATTTCTCCCACCAACACTACATCTGGATCTTCCCGAAGAGCTGATCGCAAAGCCACCTGCCAAGAATGAGTATCACCATGCAATTCTCGTTGGGAAATTGCACATTTTATTGGGTTGTGCACATATTCAATCGGGTCTTCAATGGTGACAATATGTGCTGTTCGTGTCTGATTAATCAAATTGATCATGGCCGCCAACGTAGATGATTTCCCATGCCCTGTCGGTCCCGTAACCAATACCAAACCTTGTTGTAGCTGAGCAAATTGGTTGTACAGCGGTGGCAAACGTAACTCATCAACTGTTTTAATTCGAGCTGGAATCAACCGTAAAGCGGCAGCCAATGTGCCTTTTTGGTAATACGCATTGACCAGAAATCGTCCCATGTCCGCAAATTGACAAGAAAAATCAATTTCTTTGTTCGCCAGCAATAATTCTTTCTGTTGGTCATTCACCAATTCAAAGATAAGAAGCTTTGTTTCCTCAGGACTCAACAAGGGATAATCTCCCGCTGGCACCAATTCACCGTCAATACGAAGTAGGGGAGGTGATCCCACCAACAAATGAAGGTCAGATGCCTGGCGCTGGCTAGTCAGATGTAGTAGTTCTTGTATCGTCATTGTTTATACTCCCTTATGGTTCTTCTTGTTGTACTGATTGTTCCTGAAGTGAGATTTCTGCCACCCGCAACACTTCCTCAATAGTGGTCGCTCCATCAAGGACTTTCAAGTAGCCATCTTGTTTCATTAAAATCATCCCTTCCTGCATTGCTTGACGTTGAATATCACTATCACTCGCGTGTTCCATGATCAATCGACCAACTTTTTCGCTAATCGACAACACCTCATAAATCCCCACCCGGCCGCTGTACCCCGTCCCGTTACACTCATCACAACCCACTCCTTTCACCAATTCCAATCCTTGTCCCGTCTTATGTTGAGTCAACCACGCATCAAAAAGAGGCCCAAGCACATCCCGAATATTGTCCACTACCGCCTGCTGAGGTACATATTTTGTGGAACAATGAGGACACACTTTTCGTACCACCCGCTGACCCATAACACACGTCATAGACGAAGCGAGTAGGTACGGTTCTGCCCCCATATCCAAAAGCCGGGGTAATGCACCTGCGGCTGAATTGGTGTGGAGTGTGGAAAAAACTAAATGTCCAGTTAATGATGCCTGAACTGCTAAATCCGCTGTTTCCTGATCCCGGACTTCTCCTACCATAATGATGTTAGGATCTTGCCGCAGAAAACTACGCAGACCCGATGCAAACGACAAACCTGCTTGATTATTAATCTGTACCTGATTAATTCCGGGCATGTCGTACTCTACCGGATCTTCCAACGTCACAATGTTCACTTTTGGAGTATTAATCTTGTTAAGCACCGCATACAGCGTAGTCGTTTTACCTGAGCCCGTAGGTCCCGTAATTAAAATAATCCCATGCGGCACCGTAATTGCACCCTCAAACACCTTTAGTGCATTTGCCCGCAACCCTAAATCGGATAGGGTAGGAACTTGCTGTGTTTTCTTCAAGAGCCGCATCACTACTTTTTCACCATGTACAGTAGGGAGGGTAGATACCCGCAAATCCACCTCTTCTTCACCCATCCGAAATGTAAACCGCCCGTCCTGTGGCAACCGTCGTTCATCAATCTTTAAGTCAGCCAAAATTTTAATCCGCGACACCACCGCATCATGAACTCCTTTTGGCAACACCAATTTTTCATGCAAAATGCCATCAATCCGATATCGAATCCGCGTCTTATCTTCCTGCGGTTCGATGTGCACATCACTCGCCCGGCCTTTCATGGCAAATGTCAGCACGGTTTCGACGATTTTGGCAATGGGGGCCTCGCGAATTACTTCGCCCAATTGCCTCACGTCTACCACACGATGATTTTCTTGAGATGTTTCTTTTAATGCTGCTGTCACCTCAGTCGATAAACTCTGCGAATACCGCTCTGCAATACCTACTTCCAAATCTGATGTCGTCGCCAAATGAGGGATAATCTGATATCCGGTTTTCTTTTCTACAAAATCGATGGCCCGCAAATCCAACGGATTTGCCATCGCCACTGACAGTGTCCGCTTGGCCTTGTCAATCGCGAACGGCAACAACAAATAACGCCGCGCCACTCCTTCTGGCACCTGATTCAGTGCCTCAGGAGCTGCGCCTATCTCCGCCAAACTTACATAGGGAATTGAATAATATTGGGCCTTAGCCTTGGCCAGCTGCACGTCATTTACATATCCACGTTCCAGCAAAATCCCATCCACCTGCTTACCGGTGGTAATACTTTCGGCCTGAACCTCTTTGAGCAAATCTACACTAATCACCTTTTGTTCAACCAGTATTCCGGGAACTCCAGCGCTGACAGTTGGTGCAATTGGTTGGGCAGTTGAATCCATAATAAGAAAAGGGGAACTAACTAAAGTTCCGTACCTCTGCTATCATTCCACCATATGGGAACCTCCACGTCAATTCTCTGTATTAGTAATCATCCCGCTGACACGCTCAAACAGCAGTGGGGGATTGATCTGGACGCTCCTCATGTTGACGTGTTTGTGGTCACCTCAGAAACCTCCATCGGCATCGAACTGGTGCGTGATGTCAATACATTTGCCCAACACCCACCACTCCAACACGATCAAAAACACATTGTCATCCTTAATGCCAATACACTTACCTTGGAAGCACAAAATGCACTGCTTAAATTATTAGAAGAACCCCCACTCCACACCCAAATGATTCTTTGCGCTCCTCACACCCAAAGCTTTTTGGACACCATCCTCTCCCGCTGCCAGATTTTCCGCGACAATAATCCTCCAAGTCCAAGACTTAACACTCAAGACTTAACACTCAAGACTTTATTACATGCTTCTCCGCCAGCTCGACTTACACTAATCCCTACAAGCGCTAAGACAGCCGAAGGTGCCATTAGTATGTGCCGTTCGCTTATATGCGAAGCAGAAAGCATATTACACACCCAACCCAGCCAACCCGCCGTGCAAAATCTGGCTCTTCTCACCACATGTCTCACTCACCTTACTGCCAATGCCAACCCCACCCTCACCCTCACCGACACCATTCTCCAACTGGCATCCCCGTCATCCCGGACCTGATCCGGGATCCAAAAACACCATGAGGTTTCGCATTTTAATCGAATAAAAAACCGTTTTTGCTATTTGATACCGGTTCCCTTCAAAATTCGCTTTAACACACGAAAATGGCTAAATACACGGGTTGCTCCGCACCGGAGAGCCTGCTACAATGTCCCAGTATTTACGCGTTCTACCAGAGAAAAAATCGATTATGTCAGCCACATCAAACTATTCAGCCAAAGACATTAAAGTCCTCGAAGGACTAGAGCCTGTTCGCAAACGACCAGGCATGTACATTGGTTCAACCGATACCCGTGGTCTTCATGAATTAGCCAAAGAAATTATTGATAACTCCGTCGATGAAGCCATCGCTGGCTTTGCCAAAAACGTCTACATTTATCTCCACCAAGATGGCTCACTGTCTGTGCACGATGACGGCCGAGGCATTCCCACCGACATGCATCCCTCCGGCGTTTCTGCCCTTGAAGTTGCCATGACCAAACTCCACGCTGGCGGCAAATTTGACGAGACCGCCTACCAAGCCTCAGGTGGATTGCATGGTGTCGGTGCTTCGGCAGTCAACGCACTGTCCACCAAATTTCGAGTAGAGGTTCGCCGCGATAGCAAAGTGTATTGCCAGGAATACCATATTGGTACTCCGCTCTATGCCACCAAAGTATTGGCAGGTCAAGAAGAAACCGCCTCTCTCTCCAAAACCTATGTTCCTCAATTATCCACCGGCACCTCCACCCAATTTTTTCCCGACCCTGATATCTTTAAACAAACCACCGATTTTTCATTTAAAATCCTCGTGGATAAAATTCGTGAACGCGCCTATTTGGTTAAAGGTTTAACCTTTCACATCTTTCATGAAGCCTCCAAGCGTGAGCTTCACTTCTATTTTGAAGGTGGCATCAAATCCTTAGTTGCTCACCTGAATAAAAACAAAAAAGCCCTCCAAGAACCTATTTACCTGGCGGGTGAATCCACTATTAACAACATCAAAATTGGCGTGGAAGTCGCCATGCAATACAACGACTCCTTCAGTGAAACCATCGATACCTTCGCCAACGTCATCAAAACCTATGATGGGGGCACTCACTTGACTGGTTTCCGCATGGCCCTAAATAAATCACTCAAAGATTACGCGGTCAAAAACCAACTTATCAAAAATGAATCAGAGTCTTTTACCTCCGAAGATTTACGCGAAGGACTCACCGCCGTCGTCTTTATCAAAATGTCCGCCAACGATATTCAGTTCGAAAGTCAGACCAAAGCCAAATTAAACAATTCCGAAGCCCAATCCGCCGTCTATCAAGTCGTCAAAGATGGCTTGGACATGTACTTGGAAGAACATCCCAGTGAAGCCAAGAAGATGACCGAAAAAGTCCTTTTGGCCGCCCGCGCCCGTATGGCCGCCCGCGCTGCCAAAGACGCGGTCATCCGCAAAGGCGCTCTCGAAGGGTCTTCCTTGCCAGGGAAATTGGCCGACTGCCAATCCCGTGAGGCCTCTGAATGTGAAATCTACATCGTCGAAGGCGACTCAGCTGGTGGCTCTGCCAAACAGGGTCGCGACCGCAAATTCCAAGCCATTTTCCCGCTGCGAGGCAAAATCCTTAACACCGAGCGTGCCCGTTTGGACAAAATTATTTCTTCCGAAGAACTCAAAAACCTTCTGATCGCCCTGGGCACAGGAGTGGGGGACACCTTTGACGCCAAACGCTTGCGCTATCACCGGATTATCCTCATGACCGATGCTGATGTCGATGGTGAGCACATTGCCACGCTTTGTCTCACCTTTTTCTACCGCCACCTTCCCGAACTTATTGAGCAAGGCTATCTCTACTTAGCCATGCCTCCTCTATTCAAAGTGACTGTCGCCAAGACCACCAAATATGCTTACTCCGATCAAGAGCGGGATACCATCATCAAAGAACTAAAGGATCAATATCCCTCCGCCAAATCTGTTGAGATTCAACGCTACAAAGGTTTGGGGGAAATGAATCCGGAACAATTGTGGGACACCACCATGAATCCTACGAGCCGTATGTTGAAAAAAGTCTTACTTGAAGAAGCACAAGCAGTAGATGAAGTCTTCACTACTCTCATGGGCGATGAAGTCTTGCCCCGTAAGAAATTCATCCAAACTCACGCCCACCTAGCCAATTTAGACATTTAAATACCAATTATTGAAACAAAAATAAAAAATTAAGGAGTTTTATGGACATCCAACAAGTCGCACTCTACACTGCTCCGACCACTGCGCTGATCGCACTACTTTACGGTGCGTATTCTACTAAAAAGGTTTTAGCCCTCCCAGAAGGTGGTGCCAAACTCAAAGAAATTGCCACTGCTGTCCGTGACGGTGCCAATGCTTACCTGAAGCGTCAATTTAAAGTAATAGTCCCCATCATGCTCGTGCTCGCTGTTGCCATTGCACTCACACTTGGTGTTGGGGTTGCCTCCACTTTCTTACTTGGAGCCTTATTCTCTGGTGTCATCGGATATTTAGGTATGTGGATTGCTGTCCGTGCCAACGTTCGTACTGCAAACGCCGCAGTCAAAGGCCTCAATCCAGCACTCCAAGCTTCTTTTGGAGCTGGTACCGTCAACGGTATGTTAGTTGTCGGCCTTGGTTTACTTGGTGTTTCCCTCATCTATATGTGGGCCTATTACACCTTCAGTGCTCAAGGTGCCGACATGGTTACTCGCCAAGCCACCAATGTCTTGACTGGTTATGGTTTTGGTGCTGCCCTCGTCGCCCTCTTTATGCGGGTGGGTGGTGGTATTTTTACCAAAGCCGCCGATGGGGGAGCTGATTTGGTCGGTAAAGTTGAAAAAGGTATTCCTGAAGACGATCCCAGGAATCCCGCTGTCATTGCCGACAATGTCGGTGACAACGTTGGTGATTGTGCAGGGATGGCCGCTGATGTATTTGAGTCCTACGCACTCACCATTATTGCTGCTATGGTCTTGGGTGGAGCCATGTTTGGCCTCAAGGGTGTGGTTTTCCCACTTCTTGCCCGATCTGGCGCTATCTTCACCTCTATCCTTGGCTCTTTCTTCGTCAAAGCCAAAAACGATAAAGAAAATCCCCTAAATCCTCTAATGCGTGGCTTCATCGTATCTGCAGTAGCCGCCATTGTTATTTTCATGGGACTCGCTATCTATCTATTAGGTGAAGTCAAAGCTGGTTACGCAGCTGTTATTGGTATCGTATCGATGTTGGCACTTCTCTTAATCACCAAGTACTATACCGGACCTGGAGAAAAACCAGTTGTCGGTATTGCGACTGCTTCCGAAACCGGTGCAGGTACCAACATCATCGCAGGTATGGCTTACGGTATGGAATCCACCTTCATTTCCACACTTGTCATTGCGGCTACCATTATTGCTGGTTATATGTTGCTTGGTTTCTATGGTATTTCCCTAGCAGGCATGGGTATGTTGGCCACTACTGGCATCATCTTGTCTTTAGACACGTTTGGCCCCATCGCTGATAATGCCCAAGGTATGGTAGAAATGGCTGGCCTTAAAGGCAAAGCTCCTGAAGTTACCAACGCACTCGATGCTGTCGGCAACACTACCAAAGCACTCACCAAGGGTTTTGCGGTTGGTTCCGCTGCAGTCGCTGCTTGTTCACTATTTGCCACCTACTTCGAAGCAACGGGCCTCACTCACATTGATATCGCCATGCCAAAGGTCTTCGTGGGACTCCTATTGGGAAGCGCACTTCCATTCCTGTTCTCTTCCCGATTGATAGGTTCAGTTGGTCGAGCTGCCTTTGACGTCGTCAAAGAAGTTCGTCGCCAATTCAAAGAAATCAAAGGCATCATGGAAGGTAAAGCGAAACCAGACTATTCTGCTGCAGTTGATATTGTTACCTTAGCTGCACAACGAGAATTAGTAATTCCCGCCACCGTCGTCGTCCTTGCTCCAGTTGTTGTCGGCCTCTTAGGCGCCGAAGCCTTGGGAGGATTCCTTGGCGGTGTCGTCGCTTCTGGTCTCATGCTCGCCCTCTATATGTGTAACACCGGCGGAGCCTGGGATAACGCCAAGAAATTCATCGAAGATGGAAACTTTGGCGGCAAAGGTTCTGACTGCCACAAAGCAGCTGTTGTAGGAGATACAGTCGGAGATCCTTTAAAAGACACCTCCGGTCCCGCACTTAATCCAATGATGAAAATCGTTCAAATTGTCGCGCTTCTCATCGCTCCCTTTATCATTACCTTTATTGGCAAATAAACACAAAGTACCACCATGTCTGACCAAATCGATCCAAACCAAACACCTATCGCTGACACTCCCGAAGTCGTCGAAGCTGCCACACCGACAGTGGTTGATGAACCCACCGATAGTGTTGACGAAACCGTGATTGAAGCTACCAAATATGGTCAGATGAAACATATCTCCATCGTCAAAGAGATGCAGCGGTCCTATCTCGATTACGCAATGAGCGTGATCGTTTCCCGCGCCCTTCCCGATGTCCGGGATGGCATGAAGCCTGTTCATCGCCGCATTCTCTTTGCCATGAAAGATATGGGTATTACCCACAATTCTGCCTACAAGAAATGTGCACGTATTGTCGGAGAAGTCTTGGGTAAATATCATCCCCACGGTGATAGTGCAGTATACGGTGCTCTGGTTCGTTTGGCTCAAGATTTTGCTATGCGGTATCAATTGGTTGATGGTCATGGCAACTTTGGTTCTGTCGATGGTGATGGTGCTGCCGCCATGCGGTACACCGAAGCCAGGCTTGCCAAAATCACCCAAGAAATGTTGGGTGATATCGATAAAAACACCGTCGACTTTATCGACAACTTTGATGGTTCTCAACAAGAACCTGTGGTACTACCCGCCAAACTTCCCAACTTACTTTTGATGGGATCCGAAGGTATTGCCGTTGGTATGGCTACCAAAATTCCCCCTCACAACTTACGCGAGGTTACCAACGCCATCCTATGCTTGATCAAAAAAGGCAAATCCGTAAAGGCTGATACCGCTATCCCTGAAGATATTGCTCATGCCGATCCGCTGAGTTTGGTGGGTGAATTCGACTCAGATACCACTATCGAAGACATGTTGGAACACATTCAAGGGCCAGATTTCCCCACTGGCGGCATTATGTATGACTGGAAAGAAATTTCTCAAGTCTACCTGACTGGTCGCGGCCGCATTTTGGTCCGGGCCAAAGCTGATATTGATGAAGATGACAAGGGTCGGGCTCAAATTGTCATCACTGAAATTCCTTATCAGGTGAATAAAGCGAACTTGATTATCAAAATTGCCGACCTTGTCAAAGATAAACGAATTATTGGTATTGCTGATCTCAGAGATGAATCGGATCGCCATGGTATGCGAATTGTGGTGGACTTAAAGCGTGATGCCAAACCTAAGGCAGTCCTCAACAACTTGTTTAAATACACCGAAATGCAGAGTTCGTTCCCCGCGAATATGGTGGCCTTGAGTAGCAAAGGTGTGCCACAAGTCATGAATTTAAAAACAATTCTGACTGAGTACGTTCACCACCGTCAGCTCGTTGTGTGTCGACGCTCTCAATATGAATTGATTGCCGCCCAAGACCGCGCTCACATTCTCGAAGGATTACTTATCGCTCTGGATCACTTGGATGAAGTCATCAACACCATCCGCCAATCTCCTGACGCCGATGTGGCCAAAGAACGGTTGATGACCAAATTCAAATTGTCTGAGCGTCAAGCCGTTGCCATCTTAGATATGCAACTTCGTAAACTTGCTGCTCTGGAGCGCAAGAAAATTGAAGACGAATACAAAGAGCTCCAAGCCAAGATTGAATATCTTATTGGCTTATTATCTGATGCTACCAAGATGTTGGCAGTCATCGGTACTGAAATTAAAGAATTAGCCGACATGTATGGTGATGATCGTCGTACCAAACTGATCAGAAGTAAAATTGGTGAATTCTCCGAAGAAGATTTAGTGCCTCTGGAACCCTGCATTATCACCATGACTGAATCAGGCTATATCAAACGTCTTCCTCCCTCCACCTACCGGACTCAGCGTCGCGGCGGTAAGGGTGTCACTGGCATGGCTACCAAAGAAGATGATGCCGTCACTCACATTCTCTCCGCCAGCACCCATGACAATCTTTTGGTCTTTACCAACAAAGGCAAAGTCTTCCGTCTTAAAGTTCACGAACTCCCTTCGGTGTCCCGCCAAGCCAAAGGCCAAGCCATCATCAACCTGATCAATATTGAACAAGACGAACAAGTTCAAAGTCTGATTACCGTCAGTAGTAAGTTGGAAGATATCAAAGATCAA
>CAZKMY010000013.1:19321-20364 GCA_964554085.1 uncultured Pseudomonadales bacterium | reverse complement strand
AAAACAAAAAGCATTTTGGAAATTTCTTCTAGTAGAGAGAATAGCGGTGGATATAATTCTGTTTTTCCATAGTTTAATCTTTGCGCTATAAGTAATTCAGTTTCGAGTTCCGCTGCTGATGCATATGCAATTCGTAAGAATTGACAGTATTCTTTTGCATGATTCCTTCCGTATCCTTCTGCAATATTTGCTGGGATGGCTACGCATGCTCGCTGAATCTGACTGGATAGTCCGAAAATTTCTGATTTTGGAAAAAATGAGGTTAATTCATATATTCTAATTGTTAAATCGAACCCTTTTTGCCAAACAAGTAACTCTTTATATGAATTCATAAAAACAAAACCCTATACCCTGCACCCTATTGCCTAATTACTAGAATGTCGGAACGAAGCCGAAGATAACGTAAGAGAGAATTCCGGCTGAGAGAAGGAAAAGGAAAAACCAACCTACATCAGCTCTGACGCGGCGTTCATCTTGATTTTTATTTGTAGCGAATGCAATAACTAAAACGCCAATCAGCCAGATAAGGCCGCGGAGAATGAGGGAGCCGGGCTGGTCAGCGCGGGTGAGTAGTAATAAGTCTGAAAGCGACATGAGAATAGTATAGCGTGTTTTTTAAGTCTGCTCTTGGAGTTTTTATCATTTACAGTTAAAATATCTTGGTATTTTGCCCGGGTGGCGAAATGGTAGACGCGCAAGTCTCAAAAACTTGTGATCCTCAAAGGTCATGTGGGTCCGACTCCCACCCCGGGCACTTCAGATGATTTTATGGTTTACAGCAGGGGACTGAAGCGGAGCCAGAGGGCAGCACAGAAAATGGCGAGTTGGGGATACATGCCCCAAGGCCAGGGGGCTTTGGTGTGCCAAAGATGTTGTACGTGTTTGATGAATTTAAAGAAAGACACCTGATCGGCACCAAAATGATAGGGTGCTTCCAAAAAATCCGCCCATTGGGCTACAAGCATGGTCAGGATAAGAAATAGAAAATTCTCTTTCGTACCAAAGAGAATAAGACCAAGTAACATGCCACTGCCAGAATCAAT
>CAZKMY010000013.1:0-19311 GCA_964554085.1 uncultured Pseudomonadales bacterium | reverse complement strand
AATCGCAGAGAGAAAGAATGTTCGTATTTTTGAGCGCTTGGCCCAACGGGAGTTAAAGTCCCAATGAGGACAGAGATCGAGAACGGGGTGGGAAATAAAGGCTGCAGCCAAGCTGACTCCCGGATTGTTGAGTTGAGTGGCAAAAATGGCCCCCGTGATGGCATGAGTTGCAGCTAACATAGGTACGGATTGTAGCATAGCTGGTTTTTCTGGTTGGGAGCAAGGTGGTAATATATCTGTTGCTATGTTGCCAATCTTGATCTCAATTGGACCGTTTAAACTGTACACCTTAGGACTTATTGCACCTCTGGCGGTTTTTTTTGGTCTGTTTGCGATTTGGAAACGGGGGAAAGAGCTTCATTTTGAGGAAAAAGATTTATTTGATGCGATTTTTTCCGTGATATGGTGGATGTTTGTGGGGGCAAGAGTTGGTTACGTTTTGGTTCATGCTTTCGACTTTGGTTGGGACGTCTTTGGCTGGTTAAATATTTTCGGAAGACCCGGATGGTATTTCCCGGGTGGATTGATAGCTGCCGGATTTGCCTTTATTTCTGAGTCGGGAAAGCGGAAGTGGGATTTGTTTCAGTTGTTGGATGTGGCGGTAGTGGGCTTGGTATTAACGCAAGCAGTAATCGCATTAGGCATGTTTTTGAGTGGGTTGGGATACGGGATACCAACAAATTTGTTTATAGGAATGCAGTTTCCAGGAGTGTTTGACCGGAGATATCCCGTCCAATTGTTGGAACTGTTATCGTTTGGGGGGTGTTTTGTGTATCTCTGGCAAGCTGAGAGTTTTTATCGGACATATGCTTGGTACAAAAAGAATCGAAGTCAGGCAGCGACGGGGTTTTTGGTGAGTGTGTATCTGATATGGTGGGGATTGACTGCAACGGCAGCATCATTATTGAGAACTCCAGAGTTAGTGGTATATGGTATTCCTGGCGGAGCGCTGATTCCATTTGTATTGGGAGTGGGAGGAGGAATTGCACTGCTTATGTCCCGATCAGGAGCATCAGGTCAGGCTATCAGTTTTTCAATTCTCGATTATTTTGGTCTGGTACAAAAGAAATCTCCACGGCGATAATGCCGTTTAAATATGATACTATTAGCCTATGAACTATCCTAATGACATACTCATGCCTATCAAGCAGTTCTTGGATGACAAGAAGGTTGAGTTGGAGGCGCGGAAGAATCGACTGACCGACCAAGATCCCTTTAGTGATGAAGCTCGGTTGACGAATAACGCGGCAGTTGATGCTGATGCAGCAGAACAGTTTGAACATGAAACAGCAGTGGCGATGCGCGATGAAATTGATCGTAAATTGGCTGCGGTGGATAGGGCATTGATACGAGTTGCGGATGGTACGTATGGAAACTGCACTGCCTGTGGCAAAATGATTGACACTGATCGGTTAACAGTTGATCCAACAGCGGAGTATTGCGTTGACTGTCAAAGAAAAAAAACCGTGGTTGAGTAATCATTTTTATTTCAGAGTGGGGGAGTTGGGGATACTGCTGGGGTTGTTGGGATTTGATCAATTTTCAAAATGGTGGGCACAGATGCATGATTTGGCAATTATGAATCGAGGAGGAGTGTTTGGTGTTTTCCCTTCATGGTGGGGGGGGGTGGGGCTGGTTGTAATATGGCTTTTCCTTGTCCGTCATTGGTGGACCATACGTTCATACGGAGTACGGTTAGGGATGGGGGTGATCGTAGCTGGAGGGTTGGGAAATTTAATTGACCGCTTACTTTTTGGGTCAGTACGGGATTTTATTTTTTATCCACCGTTTGGTTTTTATGGCAATGTGGCAGATATTATGCTGGGTGTGGGTGTGGGGATAGTTATTTTTGCGAGAGCATCTCAGCGTGAAGATGAGGAAGAGGGAACCCACACTCCTGGAGCAGATTCAGACAATATTTGAGGTGGTTGTAGTTGGATGGCCAGGTTTGGGATTGGGGGTAGGAAGGAAGTGTTGGCATAGCTGTAATTAAGAGAGATGTGAGGTAAGAATTCCGGCTCTGTTTGGGTAGGAAAATGATCTGTTTGTATGGTTATTGATGGTTGAAGTTGTGAGCGTAGTTCGGATGTCCACTGATACAAGATTGGATGATCAAGTTGAGCATACAGAATTTGCCGTCTTGGTAGGGTAAATATTCCGAATGAAATGATTGGTAGAGGTGGAAGGGGTAGGTATGTAGGTAATGGGGGAAGATTGTCGTGATGAAGGAAAAAAGGAGGAATATAGGTGAGATGAAGGGTGTGGACAGAGCAGGACTCCTTAAACAGTTGATGGTACACGCGCCGCAATTGTTGATCGGAGAAGGGTGTAAGTAATGAGGCAACCAGATACCGGATCATGGAGTTATCCTATCACAAATAGGGATTTTAAGGGTAAAATACGACGTATATGAGTACAACATTTTACGGTCAACAAGATGGCGAACGAATACTGTATGAGGTGAGGCCTCATGCTTGGTGGCGACTGATAACACTGTTGAAATTTGGGGTGGCAGGATTAGCAATAGTTCTATTTTTTTGGATTTTGGGAGGCTCTGCTTCAGCATGGACAGCAACGCTTAGACTATCGGGAGTGATTTTGGCAGGCATCGTCGTGGTAGTGGGTTGGTGGATTGACTACTCTGAGCGAACTCAGAAAGTGACATACATCACTGATCGGAGGGTAGTGCGTTTTGCGGCAATTTCTCCATGGGTAACCAACTCGCGGTCTATTCTTTGGGATGAAGTAGTGAAAATAAAAACGACATCGCCGAATTTTGTGTGGCGGATATGTAATATTGGGTCAGTAATTGTCCATGCTCGGTCGACCATTATTCCTGCGGAAGGACAATTATCTGAACAAGCTGTCACGAATGACGACATCATGATTGAAGGGATTTCATATTTTAAAGATTTGGGGAATTATCTTGATAAAGTATTGTATTTGTACAAAAAAGATCCGGCTGGGTTGCAGTCGATCAGAACATTTGTTCCCAAGCCGGCGGGAAAGCGGTACGAGTGAGACAACCAGAAATCATTTTTGAGGATGAGGCGTTGTTGGTAATTGGTAAGCCAGCGGGAATGGTGGTCAATCGAGCGGATACAACGGAAGTGGGGAAAACGTTGCAGGATTGGGTGGAGCAGAGGAAACAGTGGATGGGGGATAGGGTACAGGGGACGGAAGAGGAGCAGAAAACATTTATTGATAGGTCGGGAATAGCGCATCGGTTGGATAAGGAGACGAGTGGGGCGATGTTGATTGGTAAAACTCCCGCATCTTTGGCGGAATTAATGCGGCAGTTTAAGGCGCGGGAAACAGTGAAAGAGTATATAGCCTTGACTCATGGAATGATTGATCCGAAAGAAAATAGCATTAACCTTCCTATTGGGCGCAATACATTCAACCGGCATAAATTTCAGATTGATGTGTTTGGAAAAAGTGCCTTAACTCGGTATCAAGTTGAGAAATATTTTGTGGGAGATGCGGAGTATCAGGATGGATTCACCTTGGTTCATTGTTTTCCAAAGACGGGACGAACTCATCAAATTCGGGTCCATATGGCGCAGATTGGTAATCCATTGGTAGGAGATGAATTGTACGGTGGGCGGAAACGGGTAGAGCGGGATCGGACTTGGTGTTCACGGCATTTTTTACATGCCGCAAAATTAACTTTTTACCACCCCGTGACTGGGGAACAAATGACTTGTGCAGCAACTTTGCCGGATGATTTAGTAGCTGCCTTGAATTGGTTGGAAAACCGCCATGGAACCGTTTAACTTTCAATTGGAAAAACAACTAGGTAATGCTCGAGCCGGTGTGCTGACGACGCCTCATGGGTTGATCGAAACGCCGGTATTTATGCCCGTGGGGACGCAGGGGACAGTTAAATCACTTTCACCCGAAGATGTGATGGGAACGGGGGCACAAATTTTGTTGGGAAATACCTATCATTTGTATTTGCGTCCTGGAGACGAGTTGATCGCTGAAATGGGAGGATTGCATACCTACATGCGGTGGAACAAACCCATTTTGACGGATTCCGGGGGGTATCAAGTGTCGAGTTTGGGCCATTTTAAGCGGGAGGGTCAGGAACATTTATGTACGATTACTGAAGAGGGAGCGACGTTTAAATCGCATTTGGATGGCTCCATGCATCAGTTGACGCCAGAGAAAGCAATCGAGATTCAAGAACATATTGGATCAGATATCATGATGGCGTTTGATGAAGCGACTCCGGACAAGGGAAAGGAATATGCGCGTGCATCGATGGAGCGAACCCATCGGTGGCTAAAGCGATGCATGACAAAGTGGCAAGAACTAGAAGAAGAAAAGTATGGGAAGTATAGAGATATGGAAGGTATGGAAAGCAACTATAACCCACAGGCACTGTTTGGAATAATTCAGGGGGGAATTTATGAGGATTTGCGGCGTGAATCGGCTCAGTTTGTCGTAGGGTGCGATTTACCAGGGATTGCGATGGGAGGAGCCAGTATTGGTCAGTCTCCCGAACAAACAGAAGAGAATGTGAGTTGGGTACGGGATTTGTTGCCCCAATATAAACCGGTGTATTTCATGGGGCTGGGGGTAAAACCATCTGATGTGGTGGCGGCTATTAAGAGTGGGGCGGATATGTTTGATTGCGTAGCACCAACGAAACTGGCTCGGACAGGTCTGTTGTATCAAGGGGGATTGCGAGGGTTGGAGGGGAGTTCGTTGGAAGCGGTACGGTTTGAATCTGAGTATGACAATGAGCGACTGACGATAGAAAAGCGTGAATTTGAACATGATGCCCGGCCTATCGACGAACAATGTGATTGTTACACCTGTACTCATGGTTTTAGCCGCTCATATCTACGCCATCTGTTTAAGGCGCGCGAATTGCTCTATTACCGGTTGGCATCAATTCATAATGTGCGGATGATGGTTCGGACAGCTGAGCAAATAAGACAGTTTATTTTACAATCGTCATCCTGAACTTGATTCAGGATCCATTTCTTATTTACATCGATTCCGGGTCAGGCCCGGAATGACGAAGAGTGGGGCTTCTCCCTTAAGGTTTTTTTCTTTACCATAGATCTATGGTGAGAAGGCGGATTCATAGAAAAAGCCGCCCGGCTTTTGTGTGGCCGGCGTGGTTGAAGCTTTGTTTTGGGTGGAGTTGTCGGATTTTGTTAGTCGTTTTGGCGGTGCTTGTGGTAAGTTTTGGTTGGCGGATTGTTCGGCATTGGTCAGTAAGAACTTGGCTTGGGGTGGAGCCGTATCGGGTATTGGTATTACATCAACAATCGAAGAATACTCAAGTAACAGGCATGGAGCTGGTGTCAATTTGGCCAAATTCTCACAAAATTAAAGCGGTAGAACTGCCGATTGAGGCGGTTATTGGGGCTGTGGGAGGGTATGGAAATTATCGGATGGTGGCTTTGTTGGAGATGGGGAAAGTTGAGGGGGTGGGGGATACATTGCTGCAAAATTCCCTCAGTTGGTTGTTGGGGGTGCCAGTTCATCAAGTCTATCGGCAGGTAGGTGGGGAACTTTCTTTGTCATGGGAGAGTTGGCATTTGCGGAAACAAGCATTGTTGGGACAACGGTCATTGCCGGAAGCGTTTGAGATTGCGAGTCTGCTGGCCCAAGTGAAGGGTGATGCGGTGGAGCGGGTGGTATTGTCAGAAAACAATGTGGTGAGGCAGCGAATGGAGGCTGACGGTTCTCAGGTTTGGTATTTTGAGACAGCACTGTTGGACCGTCTGATCGCGTCACAATTGGCCACTGTGTGGCCAGAAGCGGCAGATGTCCAAGTGGCGGCAGTAAACGCGTCGGGAAAGTCGCAAATTGCCACTGCATGGGCGCGGTATGCACGGTTGGGTGGATTTGATGTGGTAAGTGTGACGGATCAGCAGCAGTTGCAGGAAAAGACGAAAATTATTTTTTCAAACAAACAACAAGAAACGGGTATGGTAGGAAAAGCGTTACATTTGTTGTATCCGCTGGCAGAGAGCGAAATAGGGGATACGAGTCAGTATCGTGCAGAGATTGCGATTGTATTTGGATTGGATAGTTGGAAATGGCTCAACGATCGGGTGATGTATCTGGAGTAGAGATGTCAGTTTGCTTGATCAAAAGCTGGGGGTGTTGGCGAATTGAGCGGCGCGGAACGTTTCGCGAAGGAACACCGTTACTTCTTTCGCGTCAGCAGTGCGAATGACGGCTTGGAATTGATTGCCACCAGCCATGAGTTGTTTGAGCTTAAATGAGACATTGTCAGCAAGGGAGCCAATATATGTGTTGTCTTGGCTCGTCACTGCAATCCAGTGGTTTTTGACCACGAGATTGACCAGTTGTCCCGGTTGAAGATTGGCGATAACTTTGTTGTCGCCCAACCTGACGAGCTGAGTGGTTTTGGTTTTTCCTGGTTCTTCAATGAAATCTGTGGTAACGATTTTGGTGCACCCGGTAGGGGCGCATGGTCCAGTCTTGAGGAGAGCGCACTTTTTTTGGGCGATGGAATTGAATTTATCCAAACAGAGAACCTGCTCGTAGGCAGCAATAGCTTTGTCATTTTCACCCAGCTGGGTATAGGCTTTGGCAAGACGGTTGAGTGCGGGAATAGAGTTGGGATTTTCCTCGAGAATCGTTTGATTTAGTTCGATAGCTACGGTCCAATTTCCATCAAGTGCAGCTTTTATCGCTTGATCTTCGAGATTTGGTTGCATAATTGGTGTACAGAATACTGGTAAAAGGGGACGGGTGTCAATAAGAAACTTTAGAATAGTGCGGTATAATGGGCCCATCAAACATGATGGAGAAAGCGATATGTCTGGTCACTCAAAGTGGAACAATATTAAAGGCAAAAAATCAGTTGAAGATGCAAAAAAAGGCAAAGTTTTTGGGTATGTGGGTCGGTTGATTCGGGTAGCCGTAAAAGAGGGGAGGAATGGTGATCCTAACACAAATCCCAGCCTTCGAATGGCACTGGAGAAGGCTCGTGAAGCTAATATGCCCAAAGCGAATATTGATAGAGCAATTGAAAAAGGTTTGGGAAAGACAAAAGCGGGAACGTCAATTGATGAAGTGGTATATGAGGGGTATGGTCCGGGTGGAGTAGGGATTATGGTGACGGCAGTGACGGATAATCATAATCGGACTGGGTCAGAAATTCGCACCATTTTTGAGCATAACGGTGGATCGTTGGGTGGGCCTGGATCAGCGGCATATTTATTTGATATTGCCCCCGATGGGAGTGCCACGGTAAAGATTCCATTACAGCTGGATAACCCTGGTACTGTGTCTCAGCTGGAGACGATGATTGAACTGCTGGAAAGTCATGAAGATGTGGAACAAGTAGTGCACAATTTTGTATCATAACTGCGTATGACAAAGCGGCAGAAGTTTTTGTTGAGTTCAGCGATTTTATCTTTGGGATTGTTGGGGATCCAATACGTGTCTATCAGCTACAGATATGTGGCTATTTTCGGTTTTTTCTTAGTGACGTACTTAGTGTCGGCGTGGGCGTTGTTTGACGATTTAAAAGGGATTGAGTGGTTGACGGTGCTATCGTTACCATCACTGTATGCGACGGCAATTGCACTTTTTTACTTTTTGTTACCAGGTAATTGGTTTTCTCGAGTGATTATCGTGAGTTTGTTTGGTGGGGGAATGTATGCCCTTTACTTGACGGAAAATATTTATTCAGTGGCCGCAGTTCGAACAATTCAATTGTTGCGGGCGGCACATGCGGTGGGATTTTTATTGTCGATTTTGACATTGGTACTGCTGTACAACACCGCTTTTTCGTTGCAATGGCCGTTTTGGGCGAATGGATTGATTACGTTTGGTATTAGTTTTCCGGTCATTGTGCAAGGATTATGGTCGATTCGGTTAGAGCCATTTGTATCAAAGGATATTTGGCGAATGAGTTTAGGTTTGGCAGTGGCGTGCGCCATGATAGCCATGGTGCTTTCATTTTTGCCGGTGACTGTATGGATTGCAGCTCTCTTTTTGGCAACAGTTGTCTATGTCTGTTTGGGATTGCTGCAGCATGAATTAAGCGAGCGATTGTTTAGTCGTACCATTGTGGAATATGTTGTCGTTGGTCTATTAGTCTTGGTTGCGACAATGATTGTCACGCCTTGGAAGTAAGAAATTGATGATTGCATCCCGTTTTTAAGTACGAGAATATGGAAAGCGTGGAACAAGAATCTGAACCCCCCCTGCCTGCGGCAGAACAAAGCACGACGGTTTTTATCGACAATATGTCGGAAGATGTGTGGCCGTTTATTGCGGCGCTTGATAATGATGAGGCGCGACGCGCTGAAATTGATGAAAATGTAGCACTCACTGATCGGCAATATCTTGGAGTAAGGGCTGAATTTCCCAAAGACTTATTATTTGTGGCTCCAACTGCCCTTGAGCCGGCGTTTGTTCATTACGTGGATGATTTAGTGGATGGATCAAAGCCACAGGTGGTGGTACCTCGGCATCATTCGGGACAATTGTCCTTGGATATTTTGGATGATCGGGCATTATTTACCTCACTTGGAGAATTAAAACAAATTCAGTTGGCAAGCTATTGTAGTTCTCAGCCACTGTATCGATTTGTTGAGGCGTTGAACGCTCAGAACGTAGTTGTATCTCTGCCGGAAACTCCTTTGGAACAGGATTGGCAGCAGACTGTGGGATTGTTTGGAACCAAAGGAGGATTGAGAAGAACGCTGACAGCTCAACCTATTGAAGGGATTGAGATGGCTCCCGGTGTGATTGTAGAGGGCAAGGAAGCCATAGTGACGGCGAGCATGATGCAGATAGCGACGAGTGGTGGCGTGGTGATAAAGACGAATAAGGGACATGCAGGAATGGGGGTGGTAATTCTTCGCCCGGAAGACATTCCTAGTGATCGATCTCAACAAGAACAGTTTATTCGACAAGCGCTAGCGGCATCTAATGGTTATTGGGAATTATTTCCGGCAATTGTGGAAGCCTATATTCCGTCCAATCGAGAAATTGGTGGGGGATTTCCCAATGTTGAATGTCGAGTTACTGCGGATGGCCAAGTTGAAGTATTGTTCGTGTGCGGCATGCGCGTAAAGCGGGGAGTATTTGCGGGGGTGGAAATGGTAAGACGTGTTTTGCCATCTCAATGTGAAGCAATGGTGCGTGAGGTAGGGTTGAGGTTGGGTGAGCGATATGCCAAAGCGGGATATCGGGGCTATTTTGACATTGATTTTATAGCTGATACATCAGGTAAATTATATATTTGTGAATCGAACATCCGAAGGACTGGTGGAACATGGGCATATCGGGTGGCCAAGCGGTTGTTTGGTGATGATTTTCCCGCTCAGCGGTATTTTGTAACCAATCTCATGTCTTTTTCGAACAAGAAATATTATCAATTTGATTCATTAATGAAGCGATTACAATCAGTGATATTTTCGGCTCGTGATCCAGAGAAGGCGGGGATGATTGTGGCATCTGCAAATCTATTGCGTCAAGGAAAGTTGAACTATATGGTGGTGGCAAAAAATAAAAGCGAAGCAGCAGAAATTGAACGAAAGATTGCTTATTTACTCGAGTAAATTGTTGTTTGGTGGGTATGTAATACATGTATCGAGACAGGGGAGCAGGGGAGAGATATAGGCCTATAACAATATGTCCTATAATTATTGCTCAAAGAGCATTTCACGGCCTATAATAATATATTTCACGACAAGATAGTTTAGCAGGCAGTTGGTACTGACTGCTAACTCTTCCTCACAAAACCCGAAGCCTTTGTTGCGACAGCCACCCCGGGGAGGAGTAGTCCCTATTGTGGATAAGTCTACGGTTGATATCGATTGATATAGTTTCCAGATCAAACCAGAGGTGAAAGACCGACAGCTTGAATTACTCAGGGAAATCCATCAGAGAGAGGTTGGCTAATTGGTGATAAATAGAATGCGCGAGTAGTGAATTGCATGGTATTTGTGGGCAATTTCTAAAAATAGTCACAATAACCTTATCCCCCGCGGGGAGCATGGGTTAAAAAGTGTCGCACAATATACCTTTTACGACATATGGTCTGGTTTTGGGGGAGGGTAGTATTTTTTATATTAATCCGGTTTTTATTTTTCATTTTGCCAATTAATTACCTAAATGCTCCCTTTGTTGGTTTTATTACTAGTCCTCCGTACCCGGTATATGCTCTACAGGTCAATTTGTATAAAAACCCGAAACATTTTAGTTATTAGTAATTAGGGTTTAGTGAATAGCTCTTTGTGATAATTTCTATATATATTCATGTGACAAGCTAATTTATGTGCCGATCACCCGGATTTTGGGCTGTTTAGTATGAATAGTTAATCGTTTTTAGCCTGGAAAAGCCGATTTTGGGCATTCTACGCGGTCGGTATCTGGTAGAGGGAGGTTTTTCGTACTTTTTCGCTTTTATTTCACTGTTTCGCTCGGGTTTTACCCGGGCTGCAAACGTTACATAAAAGCTACAAAGTACTTTCATGGCAATTTCAAGCTTTTGGTATAGTACGCTTATGAAAACGATTGTGTGTTTGGGAGATTCGATAACGGCAAATACAACCGCAGAATCGTATGTTGATATATGGCAGCGGTTATGCAATGAGACGTATGGTTTAGGGGTGGTAGCGATTCATGGCTCAGGAGTAAATGGCGAGACGGCTTGGGATGGATTGCAACGATTGGATCGCGATGTATTGCAATATAAACCAGATCTGGTGACTATTTGTTTTGGACATAACGAGGTGCATCAAGGGGTTTCTATAGCAGATTTTCAGCGATCTACCGAGGCAATTATCACGCGGATTCAAGATATAAAGTCGGATATTTGGCTGATGAGCCCAACTCAAATTATGGATACAGAAATAGCTGACAGGTATATTCCTTATCTGGCCGCCCTCAAGGAAATCGCTCAAAAGAGGGGATGTCCCCTACTGGATTTATGGCATGTGTTTGAAGGTCACCCGTTGGATGAAATTTTTACATTTACATTTGACTATGATGGGTTATCTGGCCGGGATTATGTGCATCCCAATCAGCTGGGATATGAGATTATTGCGAAGCGGTTGATGGATGAATTGAGAGAAACTAATTATGTCGCACAATAGTCCCTACTGTCACCTACATGCGACAATGATAAATTAATTGATATATCAATCTAATAAATAGATGATGAACTAATCGTCTCGCGAATAATCTCCCGATTTTGGGGCATTACACGGGCTTGTATCTGGTTGAAAACTTTTTTATGTTTTCAGTGCATTTATTTCACTGTTTCGCTCGGGTTTTACCCGGGCATGCGTTTTCGTCATGCCGGACCTGATCCGGCATCTATACGATAAAAATACATGGATCCCCGATGCAGGCCGATGGCCTCCTCGAGGATGACGAAAGTACATGATAAAGTATATGATGATGAGGATTTATAGTTTGGTAATGAGGTTGCAGAGGGCGTGGTAATTTTCAATGTGATTGGTGGTTGGCTCCCCGACTGCATAAACGTCGTGAGGTACATTTTGTAAGGGGCGAAGCAATTCTTGGTACTGTTGCTTGGTGGGAAAGACACCGGGTTTGGCGAAATCTTCTTCCAGGATGCCGCCGTGCGCATCGGTCCCATTGTATGGCTCGTAAAGGGTGTTGATGTGGCAGAGATGGGTGTGGGGTAAAAATGCTTGCGTGTTGGCGTTGAATTGATTTTGATTATAACTAAAGGTATGGCAAAAATCATTGGTGAAGCCGATTAAATTTCTTTGACAAAGATCGGCGAGCCCTTTGGGACTTGCGGGATATTCGGAAATAGGAATAAGCCGATTACCTTGATTGTAGGTGGCCTGAGGGATGAGTTCGACGAGCAAGGCAGTGTTGTATTGATGAGCAATTCTGCCTAGGTCTGCCAGTGCTTGATTGCGTAGTATGATGGCTTCGTCATCTTCGATAGAGGAAAAGGATTCATCGGGCTGCATGTGGAACTGAGGGTTTAGTGTAAGTTGCATTGGTCGGGTGTTACCACTGTGAATGTTGACGTACACTGCCTGCCAGGCTGCCGCCGCTTCCAGGCATTGTGTCATTAGCTGGATTGATTCATCGCGGATCGCTCCTGGGTACGCTAGGTTAGCTTCATGACCTGATTGGGTAACTCCCCAGAAATGTAACCCAAAGGGAATGCCTTGTTGCTGAAGTGCAGTAAGCATGGGGGTGTATGAATCCGCATGGTCAACTTGGTACCATACTTCAACAAATTTTGGGTTTATGGTAATGCGTTCTCGCCAGCCTTGGGGGCCAATCTTTATTCCGGGAATAATCATAGGTTTTAAGTATACGCGCCACTCCCCTCTCTTGACAGGGGAGTTGGGGACGAGATATCTTGATTATATGTCGCACAATAATGTTTTTGACTCTTGCAGAATTTTCTCTTTTCAGTTTACACTGAATTTAGTCTCCCCTGCTCTTGGGTATGTGTTTTTTTGGTCAATTTTTTCATTGCGTCCAAGTAAATTTATTATAACGACGTTGTTGCCCCCTACTATAGGATGTCACCTTTTTTCAGGAGCTGTATAATGCAGTTATCCACATATACATATATTGATACATCAATCAAAAATAGTGAATATATGAATTAGCAGTCATACAGGATAACTGATAATGTCCGATAATAATCAATTAAAACAATTACACATCCGTTACTTAGAGTATCTCGAGGTAGAGCGCCAAGTAAGTCAGTATACGATTCGTAATTACAACTTTTACATTTCCCGCTTTATTAGCTGGATGGATACGTCAAAAATTGAATTGTCGGTTAGTCAAATTGACGACGAGCTGATTTCAAAATATCGTATGTATTTGGCTCGGCTGACTGACGATGCAGGTGAACCTCTATCTCGGGTAACCCAATCCTATCATGTGATTGCATTGCGCTCTTGGTTTAAGTGGATGATTAAACGGGATATAAAGGTGATGGCACCAGAGAAAATTGAATTGCCTAAGGCTGAAAGTCACTCATTAAAATTTTTGACCGTGGACCAGTTGGAACGGTTGATCGCCCAACCCAAATTGTCAACAGTAATTGGGTTGCGAGATCGCACTATTTTGGAGGTTCTCTTTTCAACGGGTTTACGGGTGTCGGAATTGGTAAAGCTTACTCGTGATCAAGTTAATTTGGAAAAACGGGAATTTGGGGTAATTGGCAAGGGCAAAAAAATTCGGGTGGTTTTTTTATCTGAACGGGCAGTGAAATGGCTGGAGCGGTATGAGTTTACTCGGAAGGATACCTGGGAACCGTTGTTTATTCGATACGCTAAGCGGAAAGATTCGATTACTTCGAGTGGGGAGAAAATGCGGCTGACGCCCCGGAGTGTGCAACGGTTGGTGGAAAAATATCGAAAGATGGCCAAGCTGCCGGTCCCCATTACCCCCCACGGATTGAGGCATACATTTGCCACTGACCTACTCAGTCATGGAGCAGGTCTGCGTGAAGTGCAGGAAATGCTTGGTCATAAAAACGTGGCTACAACGCAGATTTATACCCATGTGACCAATCCCCAACTTCGGGCGGTACACGACAAATATCATAGCGGGAATACGGACAAAAACCTCTAATATTTACTATATTGTTTCCTCTCGAGAAGAGGTGTTTTTGGTAGTACGAATCAGTCTTTTTTTATCCTGATTCATATTCAAAAAAACATTGATAAATCAAACCATTTATTGAAACAATGATCTATCACTCGTGTATGTCGATTGCTAACGACCGATAGTATTAATTGATTCCCTTCATCACCTGCTGGGCTACGGCGGCTACAGAGGTGCTGGGTTTGGTGCCCAGGAGGGACTCGAGTTGTTTGATAAAGTCAGTAGGGTCTTTGTAGGAGTACACCCGGTTGGTGATCATAGAGATACTGCTGCTCACGGGGTACCCTTGACGGTAAAAACAAATGATGGGTTTGCCCAACATGTCGGCCCACCCAAGCTCAATGCCCTGACCTGTGGCGGAGAAAGAAACTTCAGCTACCACCAGATTGACGGCTTGGAGCACAGCTTTGGTGTCGGCAGTTTGTCCCCCACCCCCCATATACGGCAAGATTAATTCATGCTCCGCAGCGATAGGAGAATTGAGAAGCGGTTGATAGAGTTCGAGCTGATAATCGAATGACCGGGAGTGAGAAATGTAAATTTTCATTTCTGATACCAGTGACTAACTTGTGAAAGTGATGACGAGCGACGAGATTGTTGTTGCCATCGTTCCAACCCCAGCGCAATAAGTTGATCAAGCAATTGATCGTAGGGAAGGCCGCTAGCCTCCCAAAGCTGAGGGTACATACTGATGGAAGTGAAGCCGGGCAGCGTGTTGAGCTCGTTGAGATAGATATCCATGGTTTGGTCGTCGATGAGAAAATCAACCCGGGCAGGACCAGAACAATTCAAGAGCTTAAAGGCTTTTTGAGCGATGGCTTGTACTTTTTCAGTTATTGGTGAGGGCAGGTTGGCGGGGATATGCGCTTCGCTTTTACCATCTACGTATTTGGCGTCGTAGTCATAAAATTCATTGGACGGATTAATCTCACCCAAAACGCTGACTTTTGGATCATCATTTCCCAAAACGGCACATTCAATTTCGCGGGCGTGAGGAACACCTTGTTCGATAATAATTTTGGAATCGTATCGGAATGCTTCGTTGATAGCAGGTAGTAACTCGGGCTGATTGTGGACTTTAGAAATCCCAACACTGGATCCTTGATTGGCGGGTTTAACAAAGAGGGGGTAATGGAGTTTGTTGGCGATGTATTGAAGGGTGGGATTGGGATCGGTATTCCAGCGGTATTGGTCAGTCCAGACAAAAGGGGTGACGGCAAGTCCTTGTTGGAGACAAAGTTGCTTTTGAACCACTTTGTCCATACAAAGGGCAGAGGCCAACACGCCGCAACCCACATATGGGAGATGGAGCATTTCCAACATACCTTGAATGGTGCCATCCTCGCCATATAGTCCGTGGAGGACGGGAAAAATAATATCGATATTGTGGTGGGTAAGGTCTGCGGGAGTGAGTGTAGTATCTGCTGAAGTGGGGAGGGTTTCGGCTTGGGATGGGAGTAGTTGTAGCCATTGGTTTTGCTTGGTGATGTAAATACCGATAACGTGATATTTGTCGTGATCGAGATGGTCGACAACTGATCGGGCTGATACGATGGAGACTTCATGTTCCGTGTTGGTGCCACCATACATAACAGCGACGTTGAGTTTAGTCATGGATGGTTCTCCTGATGGTGGGGTGTAATCCGGTAAGAATGGTGTAGGGAATGGTATGAAGTGTTTCAGCAAGACGATATACGTTGTTGGGAGCGGTGAGGTCGGGGCTGATCAAAATTACCTGATCTCCCACGTTGCACTTGGTAGCCAGTTTGACCATGGTCATATCCATGCAGACATTGCCAATTATTGGGCAAGAGACATTGTCGATTGTGACGACACCTTGGTTGGATAGACCGCGGTTTATGCCTTCAGCATATCCAGCGGGGATGACGCCGACTGTTTCGGTAGTGGTGGTTTGATATGTGCCGCCGTACCCCACCTGACTTTGGGGTGAAATGGTTTTGACACTGGCAAGGTGACTGATAAAGGTGAGGACTGGTTTGAGAGACGAGGAGTCAAAGGGTGAGTAGCCATAGATTCCTAGACCAATTCTGGAGAAGGAAAAATACGAATCATTCAGCCAATGAGCAGCCGCGGTGGCGGCAATATGCTTGTATTGGAACGAAAACCCGGCAGCTTCAAATTGAGCCACCATTTGTTTGAATAACGCGATTTGATTTTTGGAAAACGCATCTTTATTTCTGTCATCGGCTTGGGAAAGGTGAGAAAAGATTCCTTCCAGTTTTAGTTTGGGATAGCGCTTGAGCGCGCTGATCCACTCCTTAATTTGATGTGGTTGAATTCCCAAACGGCACATACCGGTATCAAGTTTGAGATGAATTTTGGCATGGGGCTGATATGTCGCTAATGCAGCGAGGGTGTCGAAATCAGCAACAGAAAACGAAAACGGGAGTGAGCGAAATGTGTGGTAATTTTCCGGGAAGGTATACCCCAAAATGAGAATAGGCGTTTTGATGTGGGCTTTTTGAAGTTGATAGGCTTCGAATAGAGAATCCACACAAAGATAGGGGGCTTGAAGCTGGTCAGCAAGTGAGGCGATGGGAAGGAGGCCATGGCCGTAGGCGTTGGCTTTGAGAACGGGAGCTACAGGTGTGCGGTGAAGTTTTTGAAAGTAGTGCACGTTGGAAATAAACGCTTGTTTATCAAGCAGTATTTCGTTGAGGACTTGGTAGGTGCGGCCAAATAACTTCGTCATTTATTTAATCGATACACCGAGTAATTTAAGAAAGTGGCGAAAGAAATCCATGCAAGGTATGGGAGCAATAGCAAGCTGGCTGGTTTGGAAATGCGATAGCTGGCGATGATGGTGAAGATGACGGTGATGACGAGTACACCAATTTCAATGAAACCCAAAATGGGGCTTTTTAACCCAAAGAAAAAGATGGACCACAGCAGATTTAAAACTAATTGGAAATAGAAAAAGAGCGTGGCGATCAGTTTGGCAACAGGCTCACCTTTGGTGGTGGTAAGGAAATACAAGCTGACACCTTGCATCAGATAAAGTGCGGTCCACACGGGACCAAAGAGCCATCCTGGTGGTGTAAAGCTTGGTCGATTGAGGGTGAGGTACCAGGTGTTGACGGAAGAAGCGGTGGCAAGGCTACCAATAATGCCAGGCAAAAAACACGCAATGAGTGAGAGGATGAGTGGTTTTATTTTGATTGATTTGAACATGATTATTTCTCCTTATCGAATTAACATGGCGTCACCAAATGAAAAGAAACGGTAATTGGTATCGATGGCAGTTTGGTAGGCAGTGCTGATAAGAGAGGCCCCGAAGGGGTCCCTTTGGGATATGGGAATGGGTGTATTGGGGGCTGAACAAAAGGCAGTCACCAACATGAGCAGGGATGATTCGGGAAGATGAAAATTAGTGATCATGCCATCAACAAATTGGAATTGATAAGGAGGCATAATAAAAAGGTCCGTGGTGCGAGAACCCGATTTAAGAGTCCTTCGACTACGCTCAGGATCTCGTTCTTGAGCGCAGGCGCTCTCAAGAACTCGACATGCGGTGGTGCCGACGGCAATGATTTTTTTACCTTCACTTTTGGCTTGATTCAGACGATTCGCGGTGTCGGGAGAAATGTCATACCACTCGTGATGGAGTGATTTTGACTCAATTTGTTCGGGACGTAATTTGGCGAACGTACCAGGACCAACATGAAGTGTGACTCGTTCAATTTGGACGCCTGAATCAACTATTTCTTTCATCAGCTTGTTGGTAAAGTGAAGTCCTGCCGTGGGAGCTGCAGCGGAGCCTTTTTGGTTGGCGTACACGGTCTGATATTTGGTCCTCAGGACAGTTTCAGACAACGGTGAGTGAATATAGGGAGGGATAGGGGTTTGACCGATTTGATCAATCATCTCGTCCGTGGAATGGGCTGAAGCTTCTGCGGCGAGTCGGATGGTGATGGTGCCTGTTTGGTCATTTTTTGCAATCACTTCACCTGTCAGTTCGTCACTAAATCGGACGTTTTGGGTGGGTTTAAGGCCCCGTGACATAGCTTCCCACTCATCTGTCCCGGTTGGACGGAGTAATAAAACTTCAGCGACTCCCCCACTCTCTTTGTGACCAAGCAAACGGGCCGGAAATACTTTGGAATCGTTCAAAACGAGAACTGAATTTTTTGGCAGGCAATGTGGTAGGTGAGAAAAAATTTCATGAGAAATAGTATTGGCAGCTCGGTCGACCACCATGAGTTTGGCACTGTCGCGCGGTGACGCAGGCACTTGTGCAATGCGGTCATCGGGCAGTGAATAGTAAAAATCATGAGGTCGTATCATCGGATATTTCTCAAGTATCATATACCCCCATGGGTATATACAAAAAATGGGGGGGTATAGGCAAAGTATGGGGCGAACGGGGAGATAAATCAAGTACAATACACCTATGAATACGGGAAAAGGCAAAGCAGCGTTTGATATGTATTATCAGAATTTATTTCCTGATACATACGCGGATATCGTTCAATGTTTGCAGCAGGATTTTTACCCCGTGTTTTTGGTACGGGAAGATAGATGGGATGAGCTGCGCGAGTTGTGGTTGAAGCAGGGATACGAATGGCAGGAATTGTCGTGGATGAAAGGGGTAATATCGTGGCCGAAAAATGTCCCTCTTGGAACCGGATTGCCAGGAATAGAAGAAGGTTGGATATATCCCCTCTCCCCCAGCTCGTTATTACCGGTTCGAGCACTGAATGTTCAGATGTCTGATTTTTGTTTTGATGCGTGTGCAGCACCGGGAGGAAAGACAATTGCCGTGGCAATGCATCTTGCGGCACAGTCAAAAGCAATGACTGCAAACGACCTTTCCCCCGCGCGGTCGATCCGACTTAGGCGAAATATTCGCCAATTCGGACTGACTGATCGGGTTGATTTTACGACGGGACCGGCGGAAATTATTGCTCGTCGAAGTGATCATGCGTTTGACAAAATCTTGATTGATGCACCGTGTAGTAGTGAAGGGCACGTGTTGGCATCACCCACTCATATGGATCAGTGGTCGTACAAACGGATAAAAGTATTGCGGAAACGGCAGATCAGCTTGCTGACTTCACTATTGCCAAAACTGACACCATCGGGCAGATTGGTGTACGCCACCTGCGCGTTGACTCCAGAAGAAAATGAGCAGGTTGTAGCTGAGGTGTTGGCTCAATGTGGCCAGCAGTATCAATTGGTAAAGGTTGATTGGACGGGCTATCCAGGTTCTGATGGGATGGTTGGATACGGCATTGATCCTGCTTTGGTTCATCGGGTGTGGCCCCATCTGGATCATTTGGAACCTATGTTTGTGGCGGTGTTTGAACGGACTCATGCCGTACAATAGGCATAATGAAACGTTTTGGATTATTACTTCTTTTCATGATTGTTGGAATAACGGGATATAGCGTCGTAGCTTGGCGGCAGTCGACCAGCTCACCACAACTGGAATCGTCAGTTTTACCCGCGGCCTCTCCAAGTCAGCAGTCAGTGTTTGGATTGGTTGATCAGGAAATTCAGCTCGTATCATTGGCAACCGCAGGAGCAACTTTTCGAATGAATTGGATTGAGTTGGATGCCCGGCGGGTTCGGGTAGGCATTAATGGGAATCTGGCATCAAGTAGCGCTGAGCTGGCATCTCGGTCGGGATGTGTGACACTGACAAGTGCAGCTTTTTATGGT
>CAZKMY010000012.1:0-22189 GCA_964554085.1 uncultured Pseudomonadales bacterium | reverse complement strand
TTCACGAAAGATGGGGGTATATACCGTTAACCCTGTTTGTTTGGCAGCTTTAGCCTGTTCCTCAGGTTGTATATGATGATACATGAGAATGGGTAAACTGACGCATGGTCCATAGAGGGTATTCATTTCTGCAAACGTCAGTGGTTTTGGAGTTGGGGTGGCCGTAGGTCCTGAGCTTGTCGAAGGAGTTGAGATTGGCGTAGGATTCAAATCCAACGGTAATTTTGATTCTATTTCTGCTTTTTGCCCAATAATCCGCTGCTGATTACGTGAGTATGCCACCCCACCCGCCACAACAATGCAAAGTGCGATGACAAATCCAAAGACAGGGAATCGATTCCTCATATTTGGTTAAACAAAGCTTTTTCCCGTCATTTCCTTCGGAATGGGCAATCCCATGAGGGTAAGTATGGTGGGGGCCACATCAGAAAGAAGTCCCTCATCCCGCTTCAGTTCATGAATGGTTGGTGAAATCAAGACAAAAGGAACAGGGTTCAGGCTATGTTGGGTCAAGTGTTCCCCCGTTTTTTCGTCAATCATTTCTTCAGCATTACCATGATCGGCGGTGATAATGATATGAAATCCATGTGTTTGAGCTGAGGGAATAATCTTTGTCAAAGCTTCATCAACTGCCTCGCAACCCTTTATAGTGGCATCAATATTACTGGTGTGTCCCACCATATCGCCATTACAAATATTGGTCATAATCACCTGATGATTGCCTGCTTCAATATCCGCAGTAATCATCGAGGCAATATCGAGAGCCCGCATTTGCGGCTTTTCATCATGTGTTTTCACATCAGAATATGAATCAAGCATAATCCGGTCTTCACCCTCGTATGCTGCTTCTCGTTTGCAATTTAGGAAAAAGGTCAAATGAGCGAACTTTTCAGTTTCAGTCACCCGTAACTGTTTAACACCATGATCAGAGAGAACTTCACCAAGCGTATGGTCGATTGGTTCAGGGGGAAATGCCACTGCCACCGGATAGTCGGGACTATATTGAGTCATCGTGGCAAAGTAGACATTCTTAGGTCCTTTTTCCAAGAACCGCTCGGTAATTTGGCGAGGACGATCATTCCTGAAATTGACAAAAATCACCGCATCATCAGTCGAAATGCAGCCCTCTTCTCCCGGTTCCACCTCAATATGAGCGGGCTCAATATATTCGTCAGTTAATCCTTGGGTATACGCATCATCAATTGCTGCTTCAGCTGTTTTAAATCGCTTGCCCCCTTTTTGAGTCAGGATCTCAAACGCTTTATCCACTCGGTCCCAATGATGATCACGGTCCATAGCATAATAGCGGCCACCGATTGAAGCAATTTTCCCCACCCCAATCTCTTTGATTTTATCCTCAAGTTCAGCAACATATTTCTTTGCACTTTTTGGTAGCACATCCCGCCCGTCAGTATAGAGATGAAGATAAACTTGGGTTACTCCGTACTTGCTTGCGGCTTTAAGTAATTCAAAAATATGATCTTGATGTGAATGAACTCCACCAGGAGACATGAGTCCCTTAATATGAAGAACTGAATGATGTTTTTTGACATGTTCGAATGCTCTGACAAACACAGGATTATCTGCATATGTTCCTGTTTTAATGGCATTATTGATTTTGACCAAATCTTGATACGCAATCCGGCCCGCTCCTATAGTGAAATGATTCACTTCAGAAGTCCCCATTTGTCCACCAGGCAATCCCACATCTTCACCAGATACGTTCAAAATTGCTCGGGGAAAACTGTGCCAGAGTGTATCCCAATAGGGAGTCTGAGCCTGGGCAATCGCATTACCCTCATAGGGTTTATTTATTCCCCATCCATCAAGAATGATCAATAAAACTTTTTCACTGGTAGATTTAGTCATAAAAAGACTCCCTTGTCATCCCGGACTTGATCCGGGATCCATATAGATTAACTCGAAATTTTTAACACAAAACAACTGATTCTATATCATGCTGTGGCTCGCTAGCAAACTCCAACATATATGCATTTCCGTTACCGCGATTCATAACCGCATGTGGCAATAGAGTCGGAATCACATAGAGTGTCATGTCTTGAGAGGTTGGTGCGGCCATGGTGCATATTTGATGCGTGTCGGCTTCTAGATAATGAAGTTCAAGGTTGCCCGACAGAAGACCAAAAACCTCAACTCGTGGATGTTTGTGGTTCCCACCAAAACAACCAGGTGAGAAATGAACCAAAGAGACTTGAGTTAGCGGCTGAGCAATTTCCGGAACTAAAAGAGTTTGAGGCAACACATCCCTCACCCACAAACCGGAATTACGGATATATGAATGAGGGAATGTGATTGTCTGAATCATACGTTATTTTTTAAACGGGAAGGGAGCGATGGAGGCTTTCGTGCCCAATTCTCGCTCAATCCGCATCAGGCGATTGTATTTCGCAATCCGTTCAGATCGGGAAGCGGACCCAGTCTTGATTTGACCAGTACCAGCTCCGACAACCAAATCAGCAATAAAGGTATCTTCAGTTTCGCCAGATCGATGTGATACCACAGCGGTATAGCCGTTTTCGCGGGCCAAATTAATAGCTTCAATAGTCTCAGTAATCGAGCCAATTTGATTTACCTTAATCAGGACAGAATTACCCGCTTTGAGATCAATGCCTTTCTGAACCCATTTCTTATTGGTGACAAACAAATCGTCACCCACAATTTGATGATCAGCTCCGACTGCTGCAGTCAATTTAGTCCAACCATCCCAGTCCTCTTCCGCGAGACCGTCTTCCAAAGATACAATGGGAAACTCTTGCATCCAACCTTTATACAATTCAACCATCTCATCACTGGTCAGGGCTTTACCTTCAGTCTTCAGCTGATATTTCCCATCCTCATAAAATTCAGTCGAAGCAGGATCAAGCGCAATGGCAATATCAATGCCAGGTCGATAACCACATGTTTCAATTGCTTTAATAATCAATTCCAATGGAGTCCGGTTGGCGGGAAGTGAAGGGGCATATCCTCCCTCATCACCCACGGTGGTGGCTTGTCCCATTCCCTTAATTAATTTACCCAAGGTTTGAAATACTTCAGAGCCCCAGCGGACTGCTTCAGCAATAGATGGTGCTCCAATCGGCATCACCATGAATTCTTGCATGTCAGTGGATTTGATTGCATGTTTGCCACCATTCAACACATTCATCATAGGAATAGGCATTAAATAGCTATCCTGTGAGCGGTCAAACAATTTGGCGATATACGCATACAAAGGCATATTGAGTGATAATGCTGCAGCTTTGGTGGCCGCCATAGAGACTGAAAGAATGGCGTTGGCGCCAAAACGTTCCTTCATGTCCGTGCCGTCCAATTCCATCATCTTGTGATCAATACCTGTTTGATCGGTGGTATCCATACCGACAATCGCAGGAGCAATAATCGTGTTTACATTCTGGACAGCTTTTAGAACACCTTTTCCTCCGTAGCGTTTGGCATCTCCATCACGAAGCTCCAAAGCTTCACGACTACCAGTGGAAGCTCCCGAAGGGACAGCGGAAGTTGCTGTCATACCATTTTCCAACGTTATAGTTGTTTCAACAGTAGGATTTCCCCGGGAATCCAAAATTTCTTGAGCCACAATAGAAGTAATTTTCATACGATTCTCCTCATTTTTAACAGCCTTATTCTAACGGCTTATCTCCGCTCAATCTAGTCTGATTTGAAGTGGCTTGACTTCGTTATTTATTCGGGTTAGAGTGAAGGGGATATTCGGGTAAATTACGGGAGAAATATATGTCACTCACCATCAACGAGCCAATCTCAGTCACCATGATGTACAATCACCATCAACACAAAACCATGCCGATCGAACTTATGTGGCGTAATCAACATTACCCTATTACCAAAGTCGGCTTACATCACACGTACCGTGAAGGGCAAACACTCAAACACATATTTTCAGTCACCAGTAAAGATATTTTTTTTGAACTATCTTTTGATGCGCAAGATTTAACGTGGAAATTAGAAAAAAGTGACTCCTGTTAATTCGAATATCATGCATCTTGATATCAATTCGTGTTTTGCCACCATCGAGCAACAGGCAAATCCACTGCTTCGGGGAAAGCCAGTTGTAGTGGCTGCTTCAACCAAAGACTTTGGCTGTATTTTGGCATCATCCATTGAAGCCAAGAAAAAAGGTGTCAAAACGGGTATGCGGGTCAAAGAAGGAAAGCAAATTGAGCCTCGCCTGATCGTCCTACCTACCGATCCAAATAAATACCGCTTTATCCATCTTCAATTAAAACAGCTACTGTCTACATATACTCCAGACATAACTCCAAAATCTATCGATGAATTTAGTCTAAACTTCTCCTCCGTCATTCCGGCCTCTGAGCCGGAATCTATAAAAATAATCGCTCAAGAAATAAAGCGGCGAATTCGGCAGGAAATTGGCGAGCACATCTCTGTCTCCGTAGGTATTGCTCCCAATCGTTTTTTAGCTAAAACCGCTGCCGGGATTCATAAACCTGATGGGTTAGACGTGATTAATCAGGACAACATCCATGAAGTATTTAAAAAACTAGCACTGACGGATTTGTGCGGTATCAGTTTTAGAAATGCCCTACGTCTCAATCAAGTAGGGGTTATTACGGCAGAAGACTTCTTAAACGCTTCACCGACTCAATTAAAAGCAGCCTTCAAATCGATCACCGCCACTTACTGGTACATGCGGCTTCATGGTATGGAGGTGGATGATGCTCCTACGCATAAAGGGGGATTAAGTAACTCGTATGTTCTTCCTCATCCCACTCCTCCTATCGCCGCTTTTCCCATCATGATTAAACTCACTCATAAATTAACAGAAAGATTACGTAAAGAAGGATATCGAGCAGGATTTCTGATGCTTGCGCTTAGTTCTGCCGAGCACAAACATTGGCACTCAGGCGTACGACTAACCGAGCCGACCCATAAAGCAAAAGAAATTATTCACGAGTTTTACCGTCTAATGAATCAAAATCCTTTTTCAGAAATTAAAAAAATCACGGTTTTCTGTGGTAGCTTACACCCAGAAAGTGGTTTACAACTCAATCTCTTTGAGGATGAAGAAAAACATCAAAGAATAGACAAAGCTCTTGACTCTATCAATCATCGGTTCGGCTTATTTACCCTCGTCCCTGCCCCCATGATAGGGACTCAGGAATATGTCCCTGACGCCATCGCTTTCGGGAAAATGTAGTTATTCCTTTTTCAGTTTCTTTTCTGCTTCATCAATAGCTTCTTTACGAACAAGATCAGTTATTTCACTTCGAAGATTTTCCAACATGATATTAGTGCGGAAAATCAGGTAAAACAATAAAGCAATTGATCCATAAATGACCACGTCAGCTCCGCGGCCAATCCCAATCAGATGAGCTACATAGGTGGTGAATGCGGGCTCAATCACGCCAATAAGAGCGAGCACAAATAACCCAAACCAAAATAAAAATTCACCCAACCGTAATTGCCCATCCTTAAGACGCAATATTACCCGAGACAAAGCAAATAGTAAAAAAACGGACAAAACCACCTGACTTACTCGAATAATCATAATGTCCTTATTTTATCCTATTTACCTAAACAACCGCAAAAAGAGTCGAAACATAACTGCTAAAGCATTCATATTGGTCTGACCTTTTTGACGGGAATAACTCGTGTAGATTACCTTAATTGGCACTTCAGCTAATCGAAGATGAAGTCGGGAAATCTCTGCAAATATTTCTGAAGACACTTCCATCCGGTTGGTTTTGATAAGAATTCCTTCAATTGCCTTTTTTCCAAAAACCCGGAATCCAGACTGTGAATCAGTGGTGGTAACGCCAAACATAATTGAAGTTACAAAATTGGCAACCCGGTTAATAATGCGACGATCGATAGGCATAGCATATTTCTTGCCCACCATGCGCGAGCCGATCACAATATCAGCTTCATGAGATATGATCGGTTCCATAGCGGTAATAATATCGTGAGGATCATGTTGTCCATCTGCATCAATTGTGACCAAAATATCAGCATGTTGCCGTCTTGCCCATGCAAGCGCCGTTCCTATGGCTCCTCCTAATCCACGGTTAATCTGATGACGGATTACCAAAACATGTTCTTGTTCAACCACCTGTTTGGTCGCATCCGAAGAGCCATCATCAATGACAATAATCGTAGCGTCGGGAACAATCTCTCGAACGTGAGCAATGACAGAGCTGATGACCGAAGCCTCATTAAATGCGGGAATGGCGATGATAGTTTCCATAAGCTCTACGAGAGAAAAAACTGAGTTGTTTCTTTAATACCCATATCCAACGGTACTGATGGTTCCCATCCAAGAATTGTCTTGGCTTTTTGATATGAAAGAGAACTTGTCTGCTGCTCTCCTGGACGTGGTGCTCCATGAAGTGCTTCCATAGTGCATCCCGCCGACTCCGCAACCAGTCGGTATATTTCATTCACATCAATCTCGGTCTGAGTTCCAATATTAAATTCTCCTGACAGCCGCTTGTGTAATGCTGCCAAATTTGCTCGAGCCACATCTTTTACAAATACATAATCGCGGGTTTGCTTGCCATCACCATTAATAACGCACTGTTTATTAATCTTCATGTTGTCTAAGAAGATAGAGATAACTCCAGCTTCTCCTGCGGGATTTTGGCGTGGTCCATAGACATTTGAGTACCTTAGTGAAGTGAATGTAATGCCGTACTGAACTTGATAAAAATATAAGTATAGTTCCACCGCACGTTTAGAGATTCCATAGGGTGACAATGGCTGTGGCGGCATTGTTTCATCAAACGGTGTCTGTTTGTCGCCATACATGGCTCCACCAGTAGCAGCAAAAATAACATGCTTTACCGAACCACATTTTCGCGCTGATTCCATCAAATTGAGAGTTCCCATCACATTCACATCCGCATCAAATTGAGGGTCAGTTACTGATTTCCCCACATGAATATGGGCAGCATGATGGTCGATCACTTCAAACTGTTCTTGTTGCATGAACGTAGTTAATTCGGGTGATCGAATATCCATTTCTACAAATCGGGCAGCTGGATTAACATTTTCTTTTTTACCCGTACTCATATTGTCCAAAATGACCACCTCATGACCATCAGCCACAAATGTATCTGCCACATGTGACGCAATAAACCCAGCTCCACCCGTAACAAGAATTTTCATACACTAAGAACCTTTCTCTTTTGCTACCCGTCTATTCTACATGATAATCATGCGATCCAGTGACCTTGGGTAAATAATGTAAAGTTGATAAGAAGCAATCCAATCGAAACCAATAAAACGATGATATATGCCCATCGAGGCATATACTTTGCAGGAATGAGAAAAACCGGGAATAAAGGTAATAAATAACGAGGTAAACTTGAAAACGTTCCCGTGAGTGTGGGGACAAGGTATGCTCCTATGCAAAAGATAAGGTACGACCGTCTAACTGTAAACCACCCGACAATCAATCCTACAAAACCAAACAACCCGGCAAAAAATTCTTGACAAACCACAAAATAGATTTCTTGTCGCCAGGGCACCGTGATGATCATTTTTACATATCTAAAAAATACTTGATACAAAAGTATGAATTTATCGGTTGATCGCTGTGTTCCAAAAGATTGTTGAACTTTAAAAAACAAGAAAGCATCATGAAAGGTAACCTGTAAATACGTCATATATGCACCTAAACCAACTAATGGAAGGAGAGCGGAAGCATGTTTCCAGGAAATGTGTTTTTGCTGTTGCCAAAATTCATAGAGCAACGCGGGGAGTAACAGGATACCAACAACACGAGTGGCTGATGCAAGCATGGCAATGATTCCTGCCCCCAACCATCGTTGGGTCCGTGCAAAATAAAAACTTAATACAACTAAAAGAAAAAATAGACCTTCCGTGTACAAGGCCGCAAAATAAAATGACACAGGCGAAAGCAGAATGAGCCAAACAGTTCGCGCGGCTGTTGTTTTACTTTCATCAATCTGGAGTAAACGGTAAAGAAGTAATAATCCAGCTCCAAAACAAGCGGGGGATAAAACAATCCCTACAATAACGGGGTCAAAAAAGCCGAAAGTAAACATTTTCGTCAACAGCGGATACAGGGGGAAAAAAGCCTGAATTAATGCGGCTCCCTTATATCCCTCATGTAATAGAGTGAGATAATGCACTCCATCAAACTGAACCCACGTCGATATATATCGTGATGGATACTGAACATGCAGCGATTGTGCATAAGGGAAAGAGGGCTGATACGGCAGGTGAATGGCTAAGGATAAAACGAGTGAAAGGAGAAGTCTCCACCCCATCACAGCAATAATGATCCACCCACCCTCATGAATTATTTTCTTCGTGTCCACAACCAACCTCCTCCCACGACAACCAACCCAATAATCGATAACGTATTCCCAATTTGTCGTGCCAACGTATGTTGAGTAAAGGTAGTGTTAATTAGATGTGAACCAGCGGGGATTGAGTAAGTAATTAACCCAGCTTTCCATGGATCTTGGGATGAGGTAACAATCTTTGCTCCGTCTACAGTTGTTTCCCAGCCAGGAAAATACGCAGTGCGTTCCACGATGGTAAGTGGTGCGGCTGTATTCACTTCATACGTACGCTTCGTTCCATCCCAAGTTTTAATACTAATTTCCGCACTCGGGGTTGACGTCCACACTAATTTATCTCCAAAAACTTGCTCTTTAATTTGATATGCCAAATCCAGCTGAAATGTCTTTGGAGCATTTTCATTCATGGTGCTGGTAGTTTCGCCAGCACGTAACCATTCCTCAGTTGTACGATTAGCTCGCGCCTGAGGGTGAGCGAAAATAAAAGCTTCAATTAAACAAAGTGTAATTGTAAAGAGCGTAAATTTTCTCGACACACCAACACGAGAAAACCACCACACGAAATAGGCGAGCAAACTGACATGTCCAAACCACAATAGTCTCCATGGGAATTGAATATAATTTCTAAATGGAATAAAAAACCAAAAACGTTGAGTAACGTTGGTAGTAAGAAGTAATTCGATCAATATCAATATCCATAACACGAGAGATGACTTGCTTGTCCTGCTCACGGGTAAAAAATGCCAACCGGATATAATTCCAATCAATAAGAGTTCAACTAAGCTGAGACGAAATGATAGCCCATCGACTGGACCGGGTCTTGAAAAACCATACGACCACGAACCGCTAACAAGTTGGTGCGGCCAGAGAAAATGCTGCGCAAAATCCTGTGTAATTGGAACGTCATCAAGAACAATCAGATTTTTTTCCATCAACGCAGGAATCCAGAAAAATGCTGATAATAGAAACGCTATTATGATAGGAATGAATAGACGAAGTAATCTTTTCCAAATATGTTTCGATTCCCACAAACTATAACCAAATAGAATTGGAAGGCTGAAAACCGCTAAAACATTATGTGTTAAAGCTAATAAACCGCCCAAAAAACCCAGCAACACTTGTTTTCTTATGAGGGGTGTTTTATCGCCTAGTACGGCAGAAATTGACCAAAATACCCAAGGAAGTAATCCGATGAATGCAATTTCTCCCACTCCTCCTCGCACAAAAACCTGAGTGATTAAAAAAGGGTTCGTGATGTACAAAACCATTCCCAAAAACAGATAAAATCTATTTCGTGTAAACCTTTGTAACCAAAATGCAGTGCCCATTATTCCCAACAACATGAACGAAAAGAGAGTTAATTGGTAGGCAGTCGGATAAGATATATGTAGCCGGATAAATCCAATCGCAACTATATTCGCCAACGGATAATTATAGTTAAAGACGGGATATCCCAAACCATTTGCTAAATTTGGCCCCCACCGCGGCGGTAATTGACCTTGCTGTAGTGCTAAATAATAGCCGGCCATTCGCACAACATGAATGGGACCATCATGAGTAATAGGTATTCCTTTCCCCCATAATCTAGCATAAACACCAATGACCAAACCAAGCGATACGAAACCAACGAGGCAGAACCCTGCTATCTTGCGCATTGTTGATATAACTCCATCATCGCTTTAGCAGTTTTTTGCCAACTAAATCGATGGTTATTACTAACTCCTTTTTCGATTATTTCAGCACGTTCTTGAGTTGAGACAGAAAGAGACCTCGATATAACATCTTCAAATTCAGACTGATTTTGAGGGTCAAAAGTCCATGTAGAATCGCCGCATATTTCTGGCAACGACCCTCCGGATGACGAAATCACAGGAATCTCGCAAGCCTGTGCTTCAAGAACAGGCAAACCAAAGCCCTCATACAAGGATGGTTGAATATAAAAATGAGCTCCTGAATAGAGTGCTGACACTTCATCCGTTGGCTGGTTGGGAACATTGTTTAGAATGCGTAAACGATCTTCAATGCCTAAAACATCAATGAGGGAAAATAATGCTGCTGCCACAGGATTATTTCTTCTGAGTGTTTTACTCACAATGACCAAAAGTGCCCTGTCTTGAATGGTGCTAAATGCCTGTAAGAGTCCGGGTAAATTCTTATTGTAATTAATATCGCCCACATAGAGAAAATAGGGTGAGGTAAGGTGATACATTTGCTTAACCTTATCAACAGAATGTTTTGATGCGGGTGCGAAAGTGGGGTCAGCCGCCAAATATACCGTTGATACTCTGTCGTGTGGCTGTGATAAATAATGTACAACATCCTTGGTAGAACAATCTGAGTCGGTCACGATATGCTTAGTAGAAGCCAAGTTATTTTTCTGTATCCACAACTTAACCATCCCACGAAGTCCTGGGGGATATGCATTTGGGAACACTAAAGGGATAACATCGTGAATTGTAACCAGCGTGGGAATAGATTTTCTATGCGGTAAAGTAAGAAAAAACAAATCAAAAAAAGGATGATGAGTAACATCGGCAACGTGCTCGTTCTCAACCAGGATAATATCAGTATATTGTTTGATCGCTTGTACGAGTAATCGGGTATATTGCCCAATGCCTCTTCCGGCATGGCCGCTGGTTAATGGACTGGTGTTGATATATATCTTCATATGACTCATGACTTAAGACTTACGACTTATGACTCCTATATATGTCTCCCAATTTCATGTAGGCAATTGCATGATGTAGTCCAGAGAAAAGCGCAAAAGTAAATCCTGAGAATCCATCAACATATCCTCGATGTCGAAAGAAAAGAGAACAAAAAGTGCTCAATGGTTTAAACCAGAGATAGAATATATCGTTCACAAATGTTATACGAATATGACGCCTCTCCAACTCTCTGGCAGTCAGATCGGTGTATCTATTTGCATTGGTGATATATCGAGAAAACGAAGGCGCGTTGTAGTGAAGTAAATGTCCGTCAGCCCACCCAAGCGACCCTTGAACAGTAATTTGCTCATGAACACTTTTTTGAGGTAGCCAGGCATAGCCACGTCTGAAGAGGCGAATGACAGGGTCCGGATATTGACCTCCTTTTTTTAGAAAAGTGCCTAAAAACCAATTCTTTCGCCGAATCCAAAACGCGTTATGAGACGTGTGAAATAACTCAGAAGAAATAAATAAGCGCAAATCTGAATCAACAACTTCATCAGCATCAAGTTGAAGAACCCAGTCGCATGTTGCTGCATCAATTGCCATTTGCTTATTAATATGAAACATAGGTTTATTCGTGGTAGAAATAACTCGAGCTCCCCATTTTTTTGCTCGATCTACGGTGTTGTCTTGAGAATTTCCATCAACCACGATAATTTCATCGGCAATCGGCTTAATTGCTTCCAAACATGCATCAATTTGAGCCGCCTCGTTATATACCGCCAAGACCACTGATAGAGTAAACGATTTACTTGATTGCATACGATCCATCTATGTTTCTTTCAATAATCACTTCATTGGGGACCTCTTGATTGTAACGATTCGTGGTGAAGTTCTCAAAGCCTATTATCCGATTCATATGAACAATATCAGGACCTGACGCAATCCGGGTTTGATTGTAGGTTATTGGATTCACCCTCCAATACCACAGGGGATAAATATACACTTGTTCAGCCACCAGATCTTGTCCATACGCCTCAATTGCTACATATTTTCCTCGCGCTTGTAGTAGGCTTTCTCGCAAACCAATAGGCCAAGCTCCTGATCGATAGGTAGGAAATTGATGAAAATAACGATAACCGTAAACGCTAAATTCAACACAAAAGCATATCAACAACGCGGGGACTATTTTCTTCGGAAGATGACTAAGACTTAACGCAGCAGCTACAGATAACAACCATAAGAAAAACAAACTTCGAGTTGCGTGAGGGGCATCTACCGTAATCATCGCTGGGAGCAAACTGCCAACCAAAATCGCTGCATACGCCAAGAATTGCCGCAACTGACGTTTTTTTAACCACATTATCCAACTCAAGCCTCCTACTGCAAGAACATAGGTCATCCAATAGAGATGAGCAGTATTGGGAGCTGAATGCCACGGATTTTGACCTCCGGAAATAGTTAAGAACGTCGGTAAAAAAGAGTCGAACACATTCATGGTCATTATTCGCAGCCAATAAATTTGTCGATAATTCCACATCTTTTCAAAAAATGAAACCGATCCAAAATATGCTGTTGCTTGAGCATCAATAATGGTGGGATCAGACATGATCGTAATTGCCTGTTTTTGAGACGTGACTGGATAAAGAATTAAAAATCCAACGATCCCCACCAAACCCATGCCAAAAACAACCAATCGCTTCTGTTTCCATGTGTTACGGGGCCAAATAACAATTGCTGTGATCATGACGGGGATTAACAACAGTGGTGCATTGTATGTCAGCACTGCCGCCAACAGACAAAGCGAGCCGCTAATCTGCGCTACAGTACTCCGATGAATCCATAAATATATCGATAGTAAAAACAAAAATAATCCAAAGTGGGCTTCATATCCCATGCGACTGTAAAACAATTCCCATGGTTGAATCGACACCAAAGCAGCAGACACCATCGCCGAAACATCATTCTGAGTTAATCGTTTAACGATGCTATACGTCAAGGCGATAATACCAAAACCTGCGAGCAAGGAAGGAAGGCGGATCACCCAATCCAAAAACCCAAATACCTTAAAGAAAAGCGCAAGAGTGTAAATATATCCAGGTAATTTATAATCTCCAAATGAGCGAAACATAAGCGGAAGATGGGTTCCCCATTCATCTACCCCGGCAGTCAGAATCGAAAAGGCATTGTATCCCAAAGCCGCCTCATCGCGATTAAGAGCTAGAGGGATGGCTCCAAACTGATAGAGTCGAAACATAATCCCCAAACACATGAGTATTCCAAAACCCCATCGCATCAACTTCATGAGCGTTTTCCAATCAATATATACATAAGCGGATTTCCTTCCGCAGAGTGAATAATCTGAGTGGGCAATGGTTGATGAAATGCGTCCCACGCTGCATTATCCAAAACCACACAGCTCCGGGGAGATTGGGGTAAAGATGCTACTCGTTCAAAACGATATTTTCCCACCACGGTAAACAAATAGGATTGTTTATTTAATGCGGCTAAATCATTGGGTGTCATGCGCTGTCCAAACAAAAAATATAAATAAAGTCGGTCATCGGGGAACTGGACTGCACATGAATCGAATTCGGATTCATGCTGTTGTAAATATGAGGCGGCCTCAAAATATCCCGATTGCCAGTCAGTAGCTGAGCGAGTAGGGTAATGAGCCATATAATCATGCGCAAAAACACCAAACTCAATCAATAAAAAAATTGGTACGAACATGAATAATAGACGCACAAAATGTGATGAAGTATATTCCCACAGATAGTACAAGCCCCAAGCCGCAACTAATGGCCAAAACAAAACTGTATTCAATGATCGGAGTGCATGAGGTACTTCAGTAGGAATGGCTGCTGGCAACACAAATGCAAACCACAAACTGATCCACCACAACAAAAAAGATAAATTTCTTCTGCAAAGAATGAAAAAACCAAGCGCGACTAAGGGAAACATAGTTATAAATAAAATTCCCACATTACCCGTTGAATGACGTAAATTTGAATCACCCGATATAAAAAGATACCCAAAATCCAAGTGAGTAAAAACATTGGCAAGGATAGCTTTACCCTGCAATATGTATCGATGATAGACTAATCGGCTTATAAATGAATTACCACTTTGCTCCCGCAAGATATTTGACTCAACCGCAAACGGGCCGGTATCAAGTAAGCTGGAAGTGCTTAAACGGAATTGATTACTTGCGGCATAAAACGGTGACTGATAAATGGGTAGCAATAACCCAAACCAAACTGCAAAGCTTAAGAGGGCAGAAATTTTCCACCTAGAAGATGTTTGCCTCCATAAATAGATAAAAGTAAACGTCGCTATCAGCGGCACCACAATTCGCGCAGAGAAATAACTATATACCGCCAGCGCACTTGTGAGACTACTTATCCCCAACAACCAAACGTGACGCGTTGATCGGAGCCATAGCCATATCGTTAAACCGATGCAAAGTACGGCAAGATGCCCCTCAAAGCCAGTTCGTGAAAAAAGAATATCAATAGGCAAAATGCTTGTGAAGAGCGCAGTTAATCCAGCAATTCGTTTGTTATGTGTCAGTTCGAGTGAAAGGACATATGAAATCAAAATGATCCCCATTCCTGCAAGAGCAGACGGCAAGCGAACAGCAAATGGTGTAGGTCCAAAAAAGCGTTCCGATAGTGAAGTTATCCAAATCATAAGTGGAAGTTTGTAATCACCGTACGAAGGAAAGATTGCTTGGAATCCAGAATTTCCATGCATATCCTTTCCCCATACGTTCAGTGTATACGCATCATATCCAATTGCTGTTTCATCCCAATACAAGGAAACAGGGATCTCCCCCAACTTATAGAATCGCAACGCAAACCCAATAACCAAACTGGCCACCAAGAGCCAGAGCTCAACTGAACCCTTAACCCTATACCCTAATACCTGTTTTGCGCTACTTAATTTCATAGACATAAAAAATAGGTTTATTATCCAAAGACATAATTTGAGTCAATTGGTTTCCAACGGATAATAGTTGTTCACTGACGGCAATGCCTTTTTTAGACGTATCGATTGGGCCAAACGTATACCGGTCAAATGCTAATAATTCTCCTTGATCTTTGGGAACAATTCTTGATTCTTGTTGAATCGTGGTGGGATTGTAAGTTAGGTAAAACAAAAAGTAGATAGATGGACGTCCATATGCACGGGTCACCTGAATGGGTTCATTATAGGGGGTATTCGTTTGCAAATAGTGAACCAGTTGTGCATATCCATATTGCCAATCTGCTTCACTTCGAATCACATACGACGTTACGTAATCGAAACAATATATGGCTAATTCTGTGGAGATGGTCATTGTCATTATGATCGATATCCACCATCGTCGTTTAGTCAACAATAACCCAAGGCCATACCCAATGAGCAGTGAAAATGCTGGCGCTGCCGGCAGAAATCGAAGTGTGTGAGGTGAGATCGTAGTTAGGGCGGGAGGGAGAGTGGCAATCATAATCCAAAACAACAAGAACAAGAAAGTGAAATGTGAATCAGTTCGTCGATATGTTTTTATGAAATAAATCAGAGGAATGATTGTCCACCAATAGAGGAGACCGAAATACCCTGTCTGATGTCGCTGATTTAAGTCCCCGTGCAACAATAAAAACGAGGGAGAAAAATGAGACATCATGCCACTAATAATTTCTTTCCCCCAATACCAGTAACGATGATGAATAATCCGGGAGAGAAGTGAATTGCCATCCTGAGACCGCAACTCATTAGTGACTTGCACCGCATTTGAAGTAGAAAATAAACTCGTTTCAGCAAACCGTTGGGCTACCACGGGATTTTGAATATTTATCAGAATAGGCAACAATATTGCTACGCAAAAAAGTGCTGCAAGCATAACGTTGAGAGAAAGGATTTTTCGTTTAAGGAAAGTGAGTCCCATAAACAAGACTATAACGGGTGCCACAATGCGCAGGCCGTGATAGGTATACATAGACAACACAAAACAAAGCCCAGCCGGAAACACAAACCCAAGTCGCTCTCGGGCCTTTAGCAACAGCCAGATTCCGGCAGTCAGCCACATCGTAGCTACATTCACTTCAAAGGCAGCGCGGGAAAATTGAATATGCCATGGCAAGATCGCTAATGTAAATGCTGCCAATAATGCCATTTTCCTTTCCTTAAATATCTCCAAGCCAATTGCGTATACCAACCATACGGTAAGAATGCCAGCCAAAGCGGAAGGTAAGCGAATTGACCAATTATGTAAACCAAAAATGCCCACGAATGGGGCTGCGAGGTAAAAATACCCCGAAGGTTTGAAATCCCCAAATGATTCAAAGGCTACTACTGGCCAGGAATTACCATGGAAATCTTTCCCTGTTTTCCACAGGGAATATGCATCATATCCGAGTGCAGCCTCCTCCCAATAGAGCGACGCAGGAGCGCTGCCAAGCATAACGAGTCGAAGACATGCGGCTAAACCAATAATGGCAACTAAATATTTATTCATTTCGAGCAATCACCAAAACGGGTTGATTTGTATGAGGGACATAAACAATCTTTATGACTCGAGGATCAGTATACGGGATTTCCATTGGAGTAGCCAGAAAAATTGCGTGTGTTCGACTATCGGGCCAAACAATATCTTGGATCTGATATTGATTCAACGCCCCAAAGAGAAAAGCTTGGGGATGAATCCGGTTATATAAGAGCAGATATATATATGGCTGCTCATATGATCGGGTAACCAAGATTGTATCTTCCGGCTGTTTGATTGTGTTTATATATGCCACTGCCTCTCGGTATCCATATTGATACGAGGCAGCAGACTGCGTAGCATACGGGCCAAAATATGTTTTGATATACATACTGGTCACAAGAATAACCGTAACCATCAACCCTAAAGAAACAAGTTTCACCCAGTTTTTGTGAAAATGTTGCCTGCTGAAAATAAAGAGCGAGTCTACACCATATTCAATGCATAACGCGCATGCAATTAAAGCAAACTGACTTCGTAATACATGTGGCGTCTGACGTGAAACCAGTGCGGGGGCAAGACCAATCAACAGCAGTCCGAATATCCACCAAGTTATTGAGCGTCTTTCCCTAAAAACTAACCAACCAATTGATATAAGAAATATGACATACACGGGCCATACCAATACTCCATATCCTGGAACAGCATGTCTAATACTCACTCCATCCCATCCGAATGTCCAAAATGCGGGAGATAGTTGACGCACTACGTTGTTGCCAAACTGGTGCAAAATTTCAGCAGGACGCGCAAGCGTTCCTGAACTCGTATAGAGTAGCAACGTTTTAGCTCGCTCGTTGCCTTGCTGAAACAAACTTGAATATCCCAACGGGAGAAGTAAACCAAACATAAGAATTACAGGACCAATCAGTTGTTTTAGTGATTCAGATCTTTGTCTAAACCAAAAAAACGTCCATCCAAGAGCTAATGGAATAAAAATTTTTGCGGTATGGAATGCATAACAACTTGCAGACAGAAAAAATGCTGCCATCCACAAATACCGTGCCGAGCGAAATCCTTTTATAAATAACCATAATCCAGTTAATCCCAAGAAAAAGGTGATATTCTGTTCAAAGCCCACCCGGGATAGATGAACACTCCATGGTGAAATCGCCACAACGGCAGCAGTAATGATTCCTACAGAAGTGCTCTTTTTTTGACTTAGGAAAACATCACGGGCTAGGAAATAAATAACAAAAACTGATCCTACTCCCGCCAGTGCTGATACGACTCGGATAACAACTTCATGAACACCAGTGAAAAAATAAATAGCTGCCAGTAAGTAAATCAAAAAGGGCGGCTTATAATCCCCAAACGATTGAAACGAGAGAGGCATGAAATGAGCAAATTGGTCCCTATGCCATAAAGAGATACTCCAAGCGTCATACATAATCCCCGCCTCATCATACGCATATCCATAAGGAACTGTACCCAATTGCCAAAACCTCAACCCAACAGCAACCAGCATGACAAACCCCAACAAAAATATCTCGGCGTGTCGTTGCATCCATGACATATCTCTATTGTAGCTCTTATCGAGCTATTACCCACAAAGGAGTTTGAGTGTGAGGGTAGGGAATAATGGATATCGCCCTCGGATCATTCGGCGGGATTTCTTGAGTGCTTCCCGCGTACAGCATGCCTGTCAATGATGGCTCTGGCCACTGTATCGGTCGGTAGGTCATATTGGCAAGTCCTCCAGCTCGAAATTCAGGAGGAGAAATTTTCCAAAACAACAACGTGTATATATATGGTTGTTCCATAAAAGGTGATATTACAAACGTAGATTGTGAAGTGCTATCCTTTGCCAGTTCGTAAAACAATTGTTGATATCCGTATCCAAAATCACGCGCTGAATCAGTAATATATGTGGTTGTGTAATAGGACCAGAAGCGTCCCCAACATACCATGTAACCAATCACAGCCAACACGAGCAAACCTTTCCATTGCTGATATATCCACAGAATTCCCAGTGCCTCGATATAAAACAAGAGTGGCACTAGATGGTATGCCCGAATAGTGTGTGGTGACGGCGTTCCAATTAGAGAAGGGACAAACCCGATTACAAACCAAATCCACACGAATTTACGTTGCATTTTTAACGTTAGCAGTCCCAAGATAAGAAAAATTACCTCTGGGATTAAAAGAACAAACGAACCAGGAACTGCTTGTCGTAAATTGGGTTGTTCGCCCCAGATCCAAAATGAAGGTGATAGCTGCTCAATACTACTCGACAATACGCTCGATAACGAACTTGGTATGTGTGCCGTTTGTCGAGCCCGTTCCCACCCCGATAGTGTTTCCGCCACCAGGAGCGGGGTTATAAGAACAGTGAAGAATACCAAGAAGACTATCTTTTTTTTAAGAGACAGCGATGGTTGAGTAAAAAGATATGTCACCAACAGTATCGGTATTACCACCAAACTACTGTGATATGTATAAATACACGTTGCCAGTAAAATAATTCCCCACCATGACCGTTTCACTAGGCCATACAACCCAAACGCAGCCAAGGTGACGGAGATGCCTGCTTCCAAGCCAAATCGGGAAAAATGAATCGACCATGGAGAGAAGCAAACCAATGTGGCTGCGACCAGACCAATCAGCCTATCATTAAACAATTCCTTACCCAATAAGAACGTTCCCACAATCAACATGGTCCCAAAAACCGCTGCCAAGATACGAATGCCATATACAGAAAATCCCATCAACTTAAAACAAAGTGCTAGAGTGTAGTGAGTGAGGGGAAGTTTGCCATCACCAAGTGAGGTAAATATGAGCGGTAAATGATGTCCCCATTGATCCATACCGTCAATCGAAATTCCCCAAGCATCATAGGTTATTGCAGCTTCATCTGTCGTAAGTCCAGGAGGGACAAGACCAAAATGGGAAAACCGTAACCAGGCGCCACAGAGAACGAGCCCTAATAATATCCAGACCGATCGCTGCTTAATGAAGCGTTGCATACATCTGAATAATGGATGAATCAGTCACGGTCGCTTGACGCTTCTCTACTTGCCGGCTGCGGTAGATAGAGGGGATATATTGAATTGCCCAGAAAAAGGCCTTCAAAAACACGCCGTTTGTCCGAATACTTGTCAAAATGAGATGGTAGGGGAGCCATACAAGATGTTGCATCCACAATGTAGGTTCCGTAATATTTTTCCAGACAAACAAAAGATTATTCTTATGAGCAGCCAAGCTCATATATTCCTTCCCCAAGGCTTTCACATTGGTGGTTTCATGAATGTGATGCACAATACTATCTTTACAATGAAGGACCTTCCATCCACGCTTTAATGCTCGGTATGACAGATCTCGATCTTCCTCATATGCCGGTTTAAAGTCCGTATCCATCCCCTTTAATTCATTCCACATCGATGTTCTGAATGCACCACTACCGCCTGATACCCACAATGTTGTTTGTTTATCCTGATTGTCGCACCGCCAATGAGTGTACATCCCCCGAAGATAATTTCCGCCGGATCTACCCGCAAACTGTTTCTCTCCTCCAAATTCCTGAATCTCTTTGCAGCCCACCGCAAAAACCTGAGGGTCATCAAACTCTTTAAGTAAGGGAATGAGAAAATCTTTTTCCGGTGATACATCACTGTTAATCAAAACAATGATTTCCCCTTTAGCCTGCCTCACTCCTGCATTACACGCAGCGGCAAACCGGCTATTTACCTCCAGTGCCACGACTTTCACCTGAGGGAATTCTTTATGCAAAAAGGCAACGCTATCGTCAGTCGACTTATCATCGACCACAATAATTTCGGCACCTTGCGCTGCTTTGAGCACATTCGGCAAATGTCGCTTAAACAGAGGAATTCCGTTAAAGTTGGGAATAACAATACTAACAGAGTGTGGTGCGAGTGAAGGCATGAATAAATTGCTCCAAACTAAATTGCGTACTAGTCGATTGAGCCTTGAGGGCTAATCGTTGCCGTAGATCTCCATCATCCATGATTTGTTTTGATTTTTCAACTAATTCATCCACACGATTCCATAAAAAACCATTACTTCCGGAATCAATAATTTCCCGTTGCCCTCCTGCATCATACGTAAGTGGTACAGCTCCCGCGGACATTGCTTCTACAGTCACAATGCCAAAATGCTCAACCAGTTCAGGCTGATTGACTTCATCGATACCGTAGCCCGCCGCATGCCAAAACAAACTTGCACTGCCATATAATGATTGGATTTGATCAAAAGAAGGATTGGTAATTATTTCAACAGGTGTTTGTTTCTCTGCATCGCGCAAATGTGATAATGTTTCATTTTGATGGATTGTTCCCCCTGCAAGTACCAGTTTCCAGTCCGGACGGTTTAATTTCTGAAACGCCTCAATCAATATATCTTGGCGCTTGCTATGTAGTGTTCTATCAAACCGTCCTACCCCCAAAATAATCTTTTCTTTCTTTCCTGGCTTCATTTGTCCACAAGGGGGATACACCACATCACTCACCACTGAAAACGTTTGATCAATTACCTTTTTGGTGAAACGAGAATTGCAAATAATTTGATGAATAAACCATTTCTTCAAAAATGTGGTCCACTTGGGAACAATATGGTGAAACGGAACTTGAAAATGGATGACATTTTTTCTACCAAACAAAAATGGGAGACTGCCATCACTTACCCAGAAAATATAATCAAACTGCGATTCATATAAAAATCGTTGCCAGATATTCCCTTGCACGATAGTGGTATATCCTTGGGAATCTACAAATGCCGTAAGAGAAATATTAAACCGATCATGCAATTGAGAAAGCAATGTTGGATCTTTCCAGGCAATAGTTACAGCAAATCCTTGTTGATGGAGTGCAGCAATGACTCCTGACGTATATCTCTCTCCGCCACCAGACGTGTCAAAATAGGGGTTAAAGATGAGTGCTCGTTTCATGCCCTTTGTTGTCTCTCCCACAACTTAACGTACACAATCAATTTATCAATCATTTGAAAATAGCTTTCAAACAAACCTGCTCGGCCATATCGATACAGTTTTTTCCCAAAATAATTTTGCCCAAAAAAAGTAATGCCAATCCGAATCAGACGCCACCAAGCAATGGGGGGGTGATGAGCTTGAAGTCGAAGATCGGCCTCAAATTCTGACCATTCATTTGTCTTAGCAAGCATGGAATAAATCGTGCGGTGAGTCCGGTGAATTAATGCGGCCTCAATTCGCTCCGGTTGTACTGAAAGTACAGGACTTTCATGAACAGCCCCCTTCCATGAAGATATGACCTTCTTATGAAATAAACGATCAACATAATCGGGATACATCTCTGTACCCAAAAAAATGTTTCGTCGTTTGATCTGATACGCACCGGGAATATTTTTTTCCACAATGTTTTGTATTGCTGCTTTCAGTTCTGCGGTAACTTCTTCGTCTGAATCGACGTAAAAAACCCAATCAGTTTGCACAAGCGATAAGGCAAAGGTTCTTTTTTCTGCGAAATTTGACTGCGATGATTCAACGGTCCTAACGTTATATTGGCGTAACAGTTCAAGTGTGTGGTCAGTTGAATGATCATCAAGGGCAATAACTTCTTGGGCAAAGGAGGCTGATTTCAATGTTTGTTCCAGCGTTGCTTCAGCGTTTTTTGTCAAAATTACAACAGTGATGGGTACATTACGATTCATCTCTTAGTCATTGTACTGCATATGACCGAAGATTAAGAACC
>CAZKMY010000011.1:16320-23379 GCA_964554085.1 uncultured Pseudomonadales bacterium | reverse complement strand
AATGGCTTTTGTCGCTGATTTTAGCTGTTCAAAATAGATTGATGACATAGATAATTAAGAAAATATACATGTTAATGAAGATTATCTCTACGTAGAAAGTGCAGTTTCAGTACTTGATTTAGTGGTCAAAGACCTGTTTACTAGAGATAGGGCACGTAGTTGTGCTCGTGTTGTGTTTATGAAAAACAAGATTAAACGACTTACCTACAACCAACTGATTGTTCTGCTCGTCTTTTTGGGGCATGTGGGCAAGGCAGTGACGTTAATACAAATCGAGAAGGAAACGAAATTGTCAGGCAAGTCATTGGGTGGAGTCATTTCTTCTCTGTCTCGTACCGCGTTTCGTTCGATCCCCTTAATCGAGCCTGTAGGTGCGTCGCGAGACGGATCAGGTTTACGATGGTTATTAAATGATCGGATTCTGGATGTTCAGGAGACCGTATCAGAGGTGAAACGGTTAATCAGCTATTATGACTAAATTTACAAAATATTCACCGGTATTATTTGTTCTGACGTTTTTAGCTCTAATGCTATGGAGACATGAGATTCAAAGTGTTCGGGCGGAGGATGCGGTAGAGGAAAAGTCATACACCTACCATTTGGTGAATGGGTGGTCATTTATTGGTTTCCCCATGAATCCGGTGACGGTGACGACAGCAGATGAACTGATGAATTATGCTAAGGAAGAGGGGGGATATTTGCTGGAGATCAGCCGGTGGGACGGGGATCGTTGGCAGGAATATGTTGCGGTTGGAAACGCTCGATATGGAACAAACTTTTCGCTTATACCTGGAGAAGCATATTTTGTATCTAGTGCGAGCGATATCACTCTTTCAATTGTAGGAAAGACTCTTACTTCTTCACCAAGATTAACTTTGACTCAGGGATGGAATGCAGTCATGCTTGATCCGACTCAATTTGCTCGTGCGCAACAAGTGTTGGACAGTACATATCAAGATGGTGTTGAAAAAGCTACTGAGATTGATCGATGGTATTCTGGGAATTGGCAAATGCTGGTGAAACGATGGTATAGTTCCACGAATATTCAAGAGTATGGCGATGATTTTGTGATTGCATCTCAATCTGGATACATGATTCGGGCAAATCAATCAGTGGAGTTGTCACAATGATACGACCGACTCAATTGTTTTCTCGAAAGTGGTTTTTGGTTGCGGTAGCTTTGTTCTTGGTTGTTGTGGGCGAGTGTGTGTGGTGGTGGTCAATCCATCCGAGCTGGATTCAATTTGGCAGCGTAGGAGCTCATTCATTATCTTTGGCATGGACCAGTCGACAAAAGAGCGGAGGGTGTGTGGTCGTGGTGGGGATTCATTGGCCAATTGATACGCGTTCCTTATGTTTTAAAGAGAAGGCACGAGTTCATTTAGTTCAATTAAAAGAGTTGCAGTCAAATAATCGGTATATAACGTACATAACGGTTAACAACTTGATTGATCCAACTTCAGTTCGATTCGTAAGTACTCAGGTGGGGGAAGATAAACCTCGGTTACCTTTGCCATTATTTGGCAATGTTTTATATCCGACAAAGACAGATTCTTCCGAAGCTCTTGTGTTAGTTAAACCAGTAGGTAATGACCAGGCTTATCCAGAAATGACAGTGGCAAACGTTCAAGGGAGATGGGCGATAGACGGTGGAGTGTTTGGTAATAAGGTGGATGAATGGCAGATTCATGCAATAGGAATAAATGGAGAAAAAGGAAGTTTGATCTATTCAGCAGCGGGGGGGTACATGCCCGATTTGGAGGTAAGCCATGAATAAATACCTCCGCCGATTTGTTTCATTTATAAGTCTTATTTCATTGCTATCGAATTTGCTGACTCCTTTTTCGTTTTTACCGCATCAGCCCGTTCAAGTTGTGCAAGCAATGGATCAGTACGATAAGGATCGATTAATAGAATATGCAAAGCAAAAACAGGGAAGCGGTGAGTGTGACAAACCGGGTAAAGCTAACTCACTCGGGTGTTCTGGAGGTACGGCAGGATATATTCAAGAACAAAATAAATTGAAATCGATTTCTAAAGATGGCATGGGTTTTATTTCTGGATCATATTTGGACAGCAATGGTAATCGCCATTGGATGGTTACTTTAGAGGCTACAGCAAACGCGGTGGGGAATGCCATCGCGACAATAAAAACTCAAGAACAGGCGGCGTCATATACGGAGAAAATGTCTTCATGTACGTCTGGTGGCGGATCAGTTGATAGCTGTCACGCAAAGACGGTTAAAGAACTGGGCGGATATGATCAAATAACTGGTAACCAGCAACGTTTATTAAAGGCAGAGTATGAATATTATCCATTGTATGAGCAACTACGGGCATGTTCTAGTGATATGTGTCGCACAAGTATTCAGGATCGGATAAATCAGGCCGAAAATGCGTATCGCGCTTCTGGATATGACGTAGACAAAGTTCGAGCAGAAACGAAAGAAAAGTATGCATATAACAAGGCATTGGAAGTATTGTTTGCAGATTATCAAAAGAACCCAGGTCGGACTATTGATTACCAACATGATTATCGATATGAACTTATAAACTCTATTGTTAATGAACAAACAGGAAAGCAATGCCCGTCAAATGGTGATGGTGGAGTTGATAATGCATGTAAGATACAGAATGAGCTTCTAGACTATTTTACAAAAATTCGTGCGGTTGATCTGCAAGTTTCAAGATCAGATTCTGATGTGTGTAAAAGCGTAGGCGCAATGAGTTGTGATGCTAATGTGATAAGAAAACGGTTGATTGATGAATCATCGTTGCCAGCAGAATTAAAACAACAAAAAAAAGCCGAGGTTGATGCTAATGTTGAACAAAAGAAAGAAACAAATCTAAAGGCTTTAGCGGGTAGATTAGAGCTCACTGATTCTGAAGTATGTAAGAGTGTAAATTCTCCCTATTGTGATGCGGCTACTGCAGACTCGATTCGAAAAGGGCTTATTAACGAGTCATCTTTGGATTCGACGATGAAGGAAAAGTTAAAGGTTGCAGTAGATGCGCAGACGTTAACTCGAAGATATGCCAATGTAGCGGATGACCAAAAACAAGCGCTATTAGATAAATACCCAGGGGTATCACAGGCAAAAAAGAACGAAATCGTGGCAAATTATGAAGTGACGATTGGGAGAGAGAAGCGAGAAAAGGCAGCAGCAGATCAGTTGGCGGTATGTAATAAATTGGGATCTGCCGGAGCGGTTGATGGGTGTATCCAACGAGCCCAACAAAATGTGAGAGCAAATAATATATCTGGGACAGAACATGGAGTAAACGAGTGGCAGGAAGTGCTGGATAAGGCTAAATATAACCAAAAATTGTCAAGTTTGCATGAGATAGCGCTAAGGGGATATAGCAGTGCGGGGTTAGAGGATAAAAACCTCACAGAAGCTTGTATGAAAATTCCTGAGGGTGGCTGCTCAAAGAAGAATTTGCAAAGTCTTGCAAGCGGAGCGCTACTTGAAGAAGCAAGAGCAACAAATAATGTCCAAATAATGAACTTGTATAACGATTCTATTACTGTGCGTCGCCAGCAAGCATTTGTAGAAGCGATACAGTCGCATGATGCAAAAAACATAACACATGCATGTGAAGAAGACACAAACAGAGGTGGAGGTTATGGCTGTTCAAATTGGCAAGCATATGTGGATGATGTGATTCGTCGAGGAGGGGTCGATCGGGCAGCGGATGATGCACTTAAATCACAGTTGATTAATGACATTAACAAAACACTCCAACCACAAACAACCTTGAGTGCTGCTGAAATGGCCGAGCAACGAATCGCTAATGGAGATGCTTGGGGCACTTCAGACTTTACCTCTTCAGAACAGGTTCCAGATTATCGAGATGTTACTCCCATTATTGTTACCATGAAGCAAAATGAATTGAAGGAGATAGTTCCAGACTTACAATCGTTAAAGGAGATTCAACAAGAAAAGAGACAATGTAATGATGTGGCCGGTGGTTGTTCACCTACGTGGGAAGCGAGAGCAAACGAAGCACTGGCAGTATTTAAGCAAAAGCATCCTGAGTATGAGGATTTGACCATAAATGATGATGTGTCAGCACTACAGAATGGTAATGCAGCCAAGATTCTGGCAAAAGTTGCGGATTCATCACTTAATTTGAGCCAGAAAATTGCCTTGATAAAGGTGAGTGATGACCTGCAGTATATGCCGGTTGGTGGTGACACAAAGGATAATTCATTGGACGGATGGATTAAGCGAGTTGAATCAGGCAAGGTCGATATTGTCCAGGCGGAGAAATCAATCTCAGAGATGAAGAAAAATCCAGCAGTCAGTGCGGTGATGTGGTTGAATCGAGTAACGAGTGGGGATACATATCAAGGATCGTTGATGCAACTTGAAGCAGATAATAATTTGAAAACAATTGACGCGTCGTGGCAACAACAGCTAAAGAATGATCCTGGTTTAGCAGCGGCATACGCGCGAAGTAAAAGTCATACTGGCTCATCCTTCTCGCCGGGGTCGGTTGCGGTTGCGGTGAGCAATGCAACAAAAGCTGATGACGCAAAATATCAGGATATTATCAAGAAACATGAAGCTGAGGTTCATGAACAAACAAACAAAGCGGCAAATGGAGCCATGATATTGGCTGCCAAACCGGCAGCGGCAGCTGTGATGGTTGCTGCGATTCCGTTGGCTCCGTTGGCTTTGGGGGCGGCATCATTGACTTTGGGGACAGGCATTACAGTGGCGAGTACTGCTTGGGGAGTAGCAAATACGGCAACTTCGTTGGGTGGTATTGGTCAATCGTGTGGTGATCAAAGTTCTACCGCATGTCGATTTGCAGTGGCAAATACGGCATTTTCTGCAGCCTCGACTGCTTTAGGAGTGGTCGGTGGTAATGCCTATTTAGCTCAATCATTGGCAAAGGCGGCTCCGGGATTTGAGGGGGCAGTTCTTGTGGGCAGGCAAGGGACGCAGTTGGCACAAGTGGCAAGCAACATCGCGGCTGAAGGAACAACTGCTGTTTCCGTTGCAAGTTCAACTACATTCCAGGTGGCAAATAAGGTAGTTGCTGCTGGGGGAATAGCACTATTTGGCGGTCAGGCAATTAATGAAATCGCGCTAAAGGGAGAATGTAGTTTTGATTGTGTGATGAATATTGGTATGGCTGCGGTATCGGCAGGAAGATTGGCGATGCCGGTTAAGCCTGTGACTGCTTTCAACGCAGAGAAGTTTGCCAAAGGAATTGATTTGGTAGACGATTCCATGAATGGAGTGCAAGCGGTGGTGGCTTGTACCGCGGCGGCGGGGGGATCAGGAAGTTGGGATCAGTGTGGTCAAGCAGCTGTAGGGGTTGGTTTATCGGCGGGAAACCGGTTGGGAAATACATCAAAAGAAGCTGCAGATTATTGGGATTCTCTTGAACCAGATCAAAAGCGGATGGTGTCTGAAATTACAACTGCAGCAGATGTTGATATTCGAAACATGGCTGCTCCTGATCGAATGGAAAAGTTAGCGGCTTACATGCAAACAGATGCGTTTAAACAGATGTCATCTGAGACGCAAACAGTGGCTGATCGTTTATTGCGTGGAGCCATATCTGACACGATTACGTACAACGCAATGGTAAACGATGCACTTGGAATTAAGTTGCCAAAGAATGAAGCTGACATGCGACCAAGTCAGCTTGAGTTGAAAAAACTCCTGGATGGGTACGAGGTGGTTAAGCAAGGAACTGACGTTGAAACAAAACGAAATATGGAGTCGTTGATTGTTGCGGGATATCAAGCAGTAAAAGCAGAGGATGTACTCCTGTCTGCCCCACGAACAACGAGGGAAGCGAAAGCTGATTTTGAGACGGCAAAAGATGCAGTTAAAAAAGCTGCTGCAGGTGAAAAGGCAAAATCCGGTGATTTATCTGAATACAACCAAGCTATGGAAAATTTAGCTGGTGCTTGGCAAAATGCAAAAGAACAAGCTCCAGTCACGTTAACACAACGAGTGACTGAGGCAGTGAATAATTTTAAGAAGACAGGTAGTGATGATACGAGGACGTTGGGGCAACGGATTCAGGATGCGGTTAATCCCCAAGGTAAAGAAGCCCGAGCAACTCAGCGAACGGCGGCGAAGAATTTGGCTCAGGCAGAAACTGATTTAACTACAGCTCAACGAGAATTGTCTGTTCTGGAAAACAATCCTAATCGGGTCAATGATCCTGCTTTGCAACAGGCCTATGGAGAAGCAACCAACAAGGTAACTGATCTTACAACTGCTCGTGATACTGCCAAGACCGCACTTGCCGTTGCTAATCAAGCAGTGACTGCCAAACCATTAACTGAAAAAACCATATCTAAAGCCTATGGTGAAAACACTAAGTTGGCTCAACAGGGTGTGAATGAAGCCCAATCTGCTTACAATGATGCGGCTTCAACCTGGTCAGATGCGAATGCACTACATTCTAGTTTGACGAAACAAATTGAATCGGCAGAAACAAAACTAACTCAAGCTAAAGAAGGTTCTTTAAGTAGAGCTCAAAACGAACTCGCCTCTATTTTGTCCCAGAAACAAAGTATTGAATCTCAATTGTCTTACACCGCTGAAGCAGACAAGGGTCCTCTGAAACAACAATTGATTCAAGCAGAATCTGCCTTAAAAGCAGTTAAGGATCGAATTGCTAATGCGGAGTCAGTGGGATACGACTCAACAGATTCAAAGGTAAAAGCAGCTGAAGAGAAGTTATCCTCACTGAAATCACAACAGACGACTGCCGCTGAAGCATTGGCTAAAGCAAAGACGGAGATGGATGCAGCTCAAGGTCAAGTGACGGTAGCTGAACAAGCATTAACATTGGCGAAGACAAGTCAAGCTGACAACAAGGCAGTCGTGAATGAAAACAAACCTTCTTTAACTACCCGTATTAAAGAGGCTTTATCTCAAATCAAGAATCCATTTGCCAAGAAGACGACAACAGCAACAGATACTCGAAATCCATTACAGAGAGTTCAAGATCTCTTTGATCCTCAACGCAAAGAAGCCCGAGCAACTCAGCGAACGGCGGCGAAGAATTTGGCTCAGGCAGAAA
>CAZKMY010000011.1:14558-16220 GCA_964554085.1 uncultured Pseudomonadales bacterium | reverse complement strand
ATTAAAGAGGCTTTATCTCAAATCAAGAATCCATTTGCCAAGAAGACGACAACAGTAGATACCACAATTTCTCGAGCGTATGCAGAAAATACACAGCGTTCACAACAAGATGTACGTAATGCTGAGTCAGGATATAGAAAAGCAGCTGCAACTTGGGCTGATGCAAATGCTGCTTCTTCAAGTTTGTCAAAGAATGTTGAATCAGCAGAACAGAATTTGATAAAGGTGCGAGAAGAGTCAAAGAAACAATTAACAACTGAACGGCAAAAGATTGTTGATGAAAAACGAGATGTAGAGTGGCAATTGTCTCATACACCAAAATCAAATGAAGCTGAGAGAAGCTATTTATTAGAAAAATTGAATGGCCTTGAGTCGAATCTGGCAGAAGTAAACAAGCGAAGAGATGCTACAAACTCATTGGGTTATGACGTAGAGAATTCAAAGGTAAAAGCAGCTGAAGAGAAGTTATCTTCATTGAAATCACAACAGACGACTGCCGCTGAAGCATTGGCTAAAGCTGCGGCAGACATGAAGACTGCTGAAGGTAAAGTAGCTTTAGCTGAACAGGCATTAACGCTGGCGAAGGCTGGAGAGGTTGAGAATAAAGCGGTTGCAGCAAAACCATCATTCACGCAACAAGTTAAAGAAAAATTATCAGGACTGAATCCATTTAAAAAATCACCAACAATAACTTCGCCTGTTCCTGATACTCGATCGCCAATTCAAAGAATTCAGGACGTGTTTAATCCAAACGGAAGAGCAATTTCTGAAAAGCAAAATCAACTAAAAGTAGTGATGGCGGATATTGCTTCGGTAGAAGATACGATGACCAAGCTGAAGGAAGCTCGTGGTATTACTGAAAAAGAAGCTCAAGTTCAAGGATTTAAGGATTTTATTAGTGAAGCAGAGGAAAAACTTAATGCGGCAGGGGTATCGGTAAAAGACAAGGAATTACTTAAAGATCAGTTGAATGAAGCAAAAGTTGGTTTGGATAAAGCAACCAAAGCATTGGAAGAGGCCAACTCTGCTTTTGAATCTGATCCAGTAGCCATACAACTTCGAAACCAACAGGGTAACTTAGAAAATGAGGTAAAGGGATTAAATAGTGAGATTGGGAAGTTGAAGGAACAGAAAAATTGGTTCCAACGATTGTTTGAACGAGATAAACAAATTGTACCGGATTTAAACGCGACTGAGACGCAAAATAACAAGGGTATATTGACATCGGAAACGAAAAAAGAGCTCCAACTTGGTTTAGGATCAGTTAATCAAGATCAGGCAAAACTCATTGCTTTACGGAGCGAGCAGGCGTCTTTGGCGGAAGGACAACATTTATCTGCAGAAAAACAGCAAGAATTAGATACATTGTCTAGTAAGTTGGAGCGAAAGATTATTAGTGATGATACGGCAGCAAAAATACAGAGCGGTAGTGCAGATGAAGCTGTTGACAAAGTGTTTGAGGGAATTACTACTAATGAGAATAAAAATGAAGTATTAGCGTTAAAAACAGCACATGAAGCATTAACCAAGGCTCGAAGTGAGGGGGCAGAGGGTAAGAAAATTGAAGGACTCATAACCGAATACAACAAAGCGTTGGATACATTAGTTGCCAAAGTTGAATCAAGTGGTGGTGATGTTTTGGAAAAGATGAGTGCGATTCGG
>CAZKMY010000011.1:6051-14548 GCA_964554085.1 uncultured Pseudomonadales bacterium | reverse complement strand
AAGAAGTTGATGTGTTGAGTGAATATCGTAGCTTGATTCAACAAGCAGAACAGACGTCTGATGTAGCTACAAAGAACAATTTGCTTGAAAAAGCGAATAGTGTCTTAACCAAGAAAGAGATCCTGATTCCGGAAACATCAGGGTTGACAAAAGAAATGGCTACTAAATTGACGAATATTTTGCGAGACACCGAACATCGTTTGGCAATTCTTGAGGGAGGATCAAGAGTATCTCGTACCAATCAAATTGATACGCTTCAAAAGTTGCTTTCTGGCAATCTTGAAGGAGTGGAGTTGACGACTGCAGGAGGAAAAACATTGGTTGGAGCAGCAGTTCTCAAGATTCGACGGGAGGTGTTTGGAAATGATACGGGTATTTATGTATGCAAAGAAGGTGCGCAGAATGACATTTTAGGCCAATTAAACGCAATGACTTCTTCAAATGATGATGTGGTTGTGTTCAGTACACAACGGTTGGGAGACAAAGCATATGTGGAGAAGCTATTGAAAGCCAGTTTTGTTGTAGCTGGTCCAAATGACCTCAACTTTTTGAATAACAACACACTCGATCCAAGTGATCCGCTTTTTATAGCATCAAATCAAGTAAGAAAGAAGTTGACTCAAAATATTGGATTATATTTCGACGAAGCTCAACTGACTTTGGATCCAAATATAGCTGGTATAAACCAGAAGGGAGAGAAAGTAACTGCAAATGCGCAAAAAGTGAATGCGGCAGCTGATGTGGCTGATGTATTGAGTGATAAAGCGGTAGGAATTCTTTCAACAGATCCAAAAGCTCATCAAAATTGGAATAATGGTCAAGGAGCATTAGCAACACGAACAACGTCTCAGGATGGGGTTGCAGTAGATATCGCACGGTTTTCTAAAGAGGCTGAGTCGACGATTTTCAAACAATTGAGAGAAAAAAATCCTCAGGGAGGAGAATTCTTTGACAAAGTTAATCAGCAACGGACAGAGGTCGAATCTGCAGTACGAGCTGGCGATACGGAAAAATTAGATCAGCTTACGGGTTCTTCAGACATGGAAGCGGCCGAGCTTTGTTTAGAGCAAATCAACATGGTAAATGTGTATGCTCGCAGTTTGGATGCTGAGTATTCTCGAGCGATTGATGAGAAATTGTCAGGTACTGAGGGTGAAAGGTATCAATCTGAGGTTTCGATTCCGGTTTCAAATGGTGTGGCAAGTCATGGACAAACGTTTTCTGGGGACATGAATATTGTCATGGAGCATGTTGGGGCAATTCGAAAAGGAGAAGTCGCTCATGTTGAAGGCTTATCGACTTCAAGTAATCGGTCGTATAAATCAACCGTTATTGATTACATAACAGCCGTAAAGGCGGATTCACGAAATGGCGTAAGTGCTGTTACAGGCACAATGGGTGGAAGTCGTGGAGTGATGGAAGTTGCTATTGGCATGAGACTCCATGCAAACAGTGATGCGGTAACGAAGATCGTGGGAGCAGCGGATGCATCTGATGGAGTGTTGATTAATCAGAAAAACGGTCATGCAGTAGCCAATGATAAAGAAGCATTAAGGATGCTTACCGCTGCAAAACAAGCCGGGAATTTGGATACAAGTAGGGGTATGCCATCGGATGGAAATGTAAAAATTGCATATTCAGTCAAGAATATGGATGGGGTGGAGGTGGCAAAAGCATATCATGCAGGAGTGCCAGAGGCTGATCGGGCAGACACGACCTATTTTGTGAAAAAAGGTGGGACTGAATATGTAGAGATTAAATTAGACACTGACGGAACGGTTTTGTCCGAAAACCCCATTTCGGTTAAGGAAATTAATGAACGGTATAAAAAAGGAAAAAATTTAGTTTCCATTATCGATCGCGGTGGTGCAACGGGTGATAGCATAAATACTTCTGAAAATGTGCCATTTGTAGCGATTACTTTTGAAGGGGATCCAACGTATAACGTGTCTCAGCTTGGTGCTCGAGGAAATCGAGGCAATGCGCATGATATGGACACAATGGCAATTGTGATTGGTGGAACAAAACAGCTAATGAGCGAATCATCGAGCCCAGCCGAGTTGTTGGCCGCAGCAAATGCACAATTTGACTTTAAATCTTGGCGCGAGGGTATGGAAGCACAGGAGAAAAAGACAAATTTGACCAATGTCACGAATGTCTTAAATGATCGAGTATCAGCACAAGTCCGGGCTCCTTTGGAGGAAATCATTCGCACTTCGTCTGATCCAAATGTACAAAAGTGGGCATCAGAATTGTTACTGGATGGATTTTTAACTGTTGATCAGCGCAGGGATTTGTCAGTTGGTGATGGTACTGAATTGAGTATTGATCGCCGCAATCAGATTGCTAAAGAAGGTTCGGACAAGTGGAAAGCAATTTTAGCGGATAGCAAAAATCAGGAAGTATTGGCCAAGATCAAGCAAGATCCTGCCCTGGCTGATGCACTTGCCAGTATGAAAGCAAATGCTGATTTTACAGATTCGCATCCAAATGGTTTTGAGTATGCTTCAGATAATTCAATGCAATTATCTCAAGGCACAGAACCGTTCCTGACTGCACGGAATTTGGCTGAGGGGGCTGAGAGACATGCACAAATTATTACCGACTCATCAGAGAGTAGGTATGTGGCTAAAGCTGAACAACAAAATATCGAAGCGAGAGATGTGGTTAATGTTCAGGCGGGTAAGGCAGAAAACAACAAAGCTGCGGCAAAAAACCAAGCGAAGGTTAATTTAGGCGAGATGAAAGTATCCCCTGGGTACGATGTTGATGGTAAGTTTTCAATTGGCCGTTGGGCAGCAGAAAAGGCGGGTAATGTGTCCATGCCAAAAGCGGTGGTGAATTACTTGGCGGGATATGCAGCTCAAGGTTTACTTGATAAGGATATGGTTATCGATGCAATTAATATGGTTCCGAGCCATATTCTATCCGACAAACAAAAAGAGGTAATTGCTAACGGTTCATGGATGCAGGGGCTACCTGAAGCACAACAAGAAGTTGATACAACTGCATCAACGAATCGGGATGCGTTTATGTCTGGGATTCGTAATATTATGAGCATTCCTGCTGTATCTGGTGGATCAGTTGTGTTTGCTGATGGCTCTTCAAAAACACTTACTTCTGGTGATGTGATTGTTATTACTACCGGTGAGGCTCGAACAACATTACAGATTCCTGCGGATGGAGAATCGTTTACGATTCCTGTGGGCGATTCGATTGCGATTGTAAGTAAAGATGATGCGAGCGGTATCATTATTGGAATAAACGGTGAACTTGACCCGAATCGGTTGAATAGTTTGCAACAAACTCCGATGGAAGGTGTTCAGGCAAAATCTGGAGTGAGTGGAGTTGTGGCAGCAGCAGCAAATGTGGTAAAGGAAGTGGTTGATGTGTTACCTCAAGCTCCGGGAGCGAGTTTGCCTGACGTAGCGAAAAAGGTGGCAGATTCTCCAGAATCAGCAAATCAGCTGAAGGCTATAGAAACGAAAGTGGCCGAAGCATTATCGCAGTCTGGCTCAGGTCTTGAATTTTCTGACACTCGAAAAGCTTTTGTCGCAAACCACAATAACCGAGCAATTGTTGAGGCAGCGTTGTTACGGGAGGGGATTTCTTCCCCTGAAAAGGGTGGGCAGGTGTTGGGGATTAGTTCATTAACGGAATATAACCAGGTGGTGGATGCAGTTGCGGGTGAAGTGCATTCCCGGTACAAGAAATCGATTGATGGCTATCTAGCACAGGTCAAGGGTTTGTTACAAACACCAGTGACAAAGAGAAATAATGAGAAAATCGCTACTTTACTTGATACGATGCCTTTGGATTACTTACAAGCGATTATCAATAAACAAACACTAGGTCAGGCGATTGATCGGTATGTTGATGGAACATTAAAGCGGCTTGGGGTAAAGGATCAACGAGTGCGAGATGGTTTGCGTCGAGCAATTAAGAATGGGTATATTGCGGGAATAAAGGCGGCCTTTGATACGCAAAGCAGCCCCGTGATTGGGGTCGTCATCGATCAATATGTCCAGAATGAACGAATGAAACAAGAGGCAGCAGCATTGGCGCGTGCTGTTGCGGATGCAAAAGCAAAAGAAAAAGTTGATGCCGCAGCTAAGAAGAAAGCTGATGCAGCAAAACTTGCCGCTGAACAAAAATCCAAGGATGAGGCAGCAGCGAAAGCCAAAGCAGATGCTGCAGCTAAGAAGAAAGCTGACGCCCAAGCTAAAGCAGAAGCTGATGCAAAAGCGATAGCTGAACAAAAAGCCAAAGATGAGGTGACTGCTCAACAAGCCATACTTAATGAAGCTATCCCCGCCATTACACCAAAAACGTTGAGTGGTGTCATTGATGCGGTTGTTAATTTGCAAGTGGCTATCGATAAAGCAACCAAATTTAACAATGCTATCACTAATCCATCTATTCAAAAAATTGATTTGAAAAACGCTAAAGCGAAATTTGTGACATTGCAAAATGCCCAAAAACGTTTGGAAGCAAAAGCAGAGGCAGATCAAAAGGCAGCGGATGCGAAAGCAAAAGCGGAAGCCGACGCAATGATTGAAGCGGCAAGAAAGAAAGCAGAAGCCGAGGCTAATGCTCGAGCTAAAGTTGAGAAAGATGCGTTGGCGGCACGACTGGCAGCGGAGAAAGCAGCCCAAGCCAAAGCAGAAGCTGATGCAAAAGCGATAGCTGACAAGAAGGCTCTTGATGAACAAGCAAGGTTAGATGCGGAGCAAAAAGCCAAAGATGAGGCGGCAGCTAAGAAGAAAGCAGATGCCGCCAAAGCTCAACAATTTAACGACAAGTTGGCTCAGGACCAAGCGAATGCAGAGAAACAGGCAGCTGTTCCTAATGCTCTTATTAATCAATTATCAAAACGGGCAAAGAAAGTGGCGGATGAGCGAAAGGCAGCAGATGCTGCTCGGGTGGAGCTGGTAAATACACCCGTGATGGATGGATTTAATATCGTTGTTTATACCCCCACCATGGAAGCGTTGGTGAGTCAGTTTGTTGCAGATTTGCATCTGGATGGACCAATGGCAACAAATATTACACTGTTAACAAAAGCATCATTATTAGCTGCAGCGATATTTAATCCATCAATTCAAGATGTTCAAAAACATCTTGATAAGGTAGTGATTGACTATGCGGAGCGACAGAAAAACGAGGCAGAGGCAGCACGGTTGGAAATTGCGAATCGACTTGTGAACAATTGGCGTGATTTGACGATGGCTCCAAGTGAGCGAGAATTTATTACCATCAATCATGACAAATTGCTGGAAGGTATAAAGGCGCAGGATGTAGCGGATGACGAGGCTGAGGCGATGGTAGAGGAAATTGGGCAAGCAGCATATTCCCAATTGATGCCGAGGATTAGAGAGTATTTATCCTCACTACCTCATGTAGCGCTCAATGATGAATTTGGTTTTATGGTCGCTCAGAGTACAAAGAAGCATATGCAAAGTGTGCCTGTGGCAAGAATTCTTGATGCTCAAAATATCGATGATTGGGGAACAATAAATCGAGCAGGAGCGAATGCGTCAGGATTTTTTGGAAAATTTACGGAAGCGAGTTTTCTTAAATATATTGGATTAATGCAGTCGAGCGCATTTGATTTTGCTACATCTACCATGCCAATACATTTATTACACCTTGGTGGTGGCGTGTATATTGCCTTGGACGGAACGCATCGAGTTGCCGCAGCCAAAGTTGCAGGTATAGATGTGATAGCTCAAGTTAGTGAATTGCCTAATAATCGTATTGATCAACCTTGGAAAGTATTGATGAATGAAGATGAGGCAGAGAAGCTTTTGACTGAAGCTCGAGCACTGGTAGCATCTCTCCCAGACGCTCATGATGTGGAAGATGTGTCTTCGGGTGACGATGATGGATGGATTGAATTAAAGCCAATTCTTCAAGATTTTCAATTTGGGGATGATCAGATATCTTTAGCTCTGAAAAAAGTGGTCGCGCAAATAAATAGCCATGATAGTGCCCTTCGGTTTGTGGACATTAAAAAACTTGAAAAGACAGTGGGGTCTATGATTGACCTTGCGCGTAATAAGCAATTGACACTTGATGAAGCGAAATCACTTATCAAGAAATTACGTCTTGAATCGACTGTAAATAGTGCGATTTATTCAAAAATTAATGATCGTGCCATTAATACTTGGGGTGGGGACTCAAACTATGTTAGTCGAGCCCGAGCTGTAGCTATTTCAACTTTATCAGAAGAGATTGATCGAGTAGGACTTAACGGTACTGAAGTCATTTCTAGTATTCTTACTAGACTTGGTGTCGATAACGAAAATGAACTGGGAAGACTACTTATGTTTGGTGAGAAAAAAGGAAGTGTGATTAATAATCGGTTAGGAATTGAATACGGTCAGGTTGCAGTACATCCACTTATTCATTCTATCGAAACAAACGTGGCGGAGGAGGTAGATGCTTTGATGAAGCAGATCCAGTCCGCATATGATGAACAAGATCGAGAAAACGTTCGATTGCAACGGCAGGCAGTGACGGAAGACCAAATTCTCAACGCGGCACAATATGTTGTTGGCATTGCTGATCAGAATTTAAAACAATATGGTTCAGCTCATGAAATGTTGTCGCAAAAGGATGTTCGTGACGCGATTCGGAAAGGATTGTTGCAAGTAGGAATTAGTATGGACGTTGATGATGTTGATCAAGGTGACAATGCAGTACGTCTGGTTACCAATGATGTGTTTGAACAAGCTGCTTCGGATATCGCAAGCCAGATAGCAAAAATGGTAAAAGTCGACGCAGATTCTTCTCTTCAAACTGCTGCTAATGAACAAACAGTAGAAAATCTTCGTAAGGGTGTAGAAGATCGGATTGCGGCTGCACAAACGACACTTGATGAAGCTATCCCCACCACCACTCCAGAAACATTACGTGATGTCATTGATGCGGTGGCCAAGTTGCAGGTGGCTATCGATACGGCAACTATGTTTAACGATGCTATTACCGATTCATCTATCCAAAAAGTTGACTTGAAAAAAGCAGAAGAGGAATTAGCGACATTGAAAGATGCTCAAAAACGTTTGGAAGCGAAAGTAGTGGCTGATCAAAAGGCAGCGGATGCGAAGGCTTTGGCTGACGCTAATGCATTAATAGAAGCAGCAAGAAAGAAAGCTGAAGCTGAGGCAGGAGCAAAGGCGAAAGCGGAAAAAGATGCTCTGGCGGCTCGAATTGAGGAGCAGAGGGTGGCAAATGAAAAAGCCCGGGCTGAGGCACAGGCAAAAGCAGCAGCAGAACTTGCAGCTGCCAAGGCAATGGCGGATGAAAAGAATAAAAAACTTGCTGATAAGGTTGTTGAAGGAGTCAAGAATCTTGAACAGAAAAAAGGGAATAAACAAAATCTGTTGAGTCCTTCGAATTCATTGGAATCAATGATTCGCATTGCAGTAAATAAATTACCGAATATTACTAGTGATGTGGCGGAAAATTTGGTGAATATAGTCAATAGTTATATTGGCGGTATTGAAGGATTTATCCCGACTGTCAAAGCAGTTGATAAAGCAGTCAATAAGGTGTTTGAGAAATATATTGAGGAACAGAATAAAAAGGTGGATGCTCCAGTTGAAGAGAAGAAGTCTGAGGTTCAGCGTGTGATACAACCCTTATTGCCATGGGAAGCTCCCTTGGTTGACGCAAGCAAACATCCAAATGCAGCTAATGGATATATCACCTTATATCGAGGAGTATCGACAAAACCAGAGGGAATACAGATGGGTTCAAGATGGAGAGGGAAAAGTTGGGATGGTATAGACATTGAAGAAATTGACGATGATGCGCGCCAATTACAACAACAAGTTTCAATGAAGAAATTGCAAGATAATCTACGTCTTCATGCGGAAAAACCAGGTCAAGACACTGATATAGGAGATCCGTGGTTATCCCTTTCGGTGAGCAAACAACAAGCGAAACTCTATGCTGGTGATAGTGGCTATGTTATTGAAGTACGAATTCCGGTCGGCAGAGTGGTTAATGTTAATTTGTCAAAAGAGAAACAATTATATGCTGCCGATCAAGAAATGTCGTTGTTTGGTCCATTGTTTCCAGAATGGGTAGTATCAACCCAGGCTGTTGCGGAGATGGATCCGGTTGAGGATATTAAAAAAGCATATCTTTCGACAACTATTCATCATTTATCATTTTCCCAACTTGAGATTGAGTTGGAGTTGATAAAAGCTCTTGAAAAAGGACAGATGAGTGATCGGTTGAGCAATTTAGAAAAACGACTCACTTCAGCAACTCTGGCAGAGAAAGTTGGCATAATTCAAAGTCACACCTCTGAGCTTAATGATATGGGAGGTCAAATTTTATCTACGTTGTCAAAATATAACGGATATGTTTTTGATACGGAGATGGCTGTTGCGTTATCCAAGCTAGCAATTCAATTAGAGGGATATCAGGATTATGTCAGACGTTTGTCGAAAGATGTGAATGAACCATCATTTACTCTTGATCAGAA
>CAZKMY010000011.1:0-6037 GCA_964554085.1 uncultured Pseudomonadales bacterium | reverse complement strand
TAAAGACATTTCATAAATTACTTGATGATGTTTTAGGTAGAAAGAAGGCAGTGCAAAATGAGAAAGATATTGCGGGAACGGAGTTAAAGGATGAACTTCGTTTACGAACAGATTTGTATACGTTACATGAAGATGTAAGGAAGGCAGTTGATCGACTTTCAACAGTTCGATGGTTAACAAAGGTTCCAGATTATTTCCCTCAAATGCAGTCTTTGGCAAGTAAGAAAACAGAAGACTGGATGGCTCTCGAACCTTCAATTAGACGTCGTGATATACAAGACATGCGTGATCTGTTACTACAATGCAAACGTCACTTGGATAACATGTATTCTTCTGGAATGAGTGATTATGCTGATCCTATAAATTCTGTACGCATGAGCATTGAGCGAAGTTTGAATGCGCTTGAAGATACAAATACAAAGCATGCAAAAGTGTTAGGTGCGATTGAGGAACGTAACCAAGGGGAAAATAAAATTGGTTCTGGTGTTAAGAAGGATGAAAATCCATTCGGTATCAAACCCTGTTCTGACTGTGTTTTTACTGCGGATGAAGTGACTAAGGAAACTGCATTAGCTCGGGAGGTACAAGATATTAAGGAAGCAGTCAGTCACATTCAAGCCGCAAATTGGTTAAACAATTCTCACACGATGCAAAACTATGTAGCCCAGAATGTGAATCAATCCAATATTGAAGTAGCTGAAGCCTTGCGCATAAAGAATACGGCTGAGCGACAACAAGCGTTGTTACAAATTGACTTAACTCGAAGAAAGATAACCCAAGCAGTTGGAGAAGGATGGTTAACGACAGAGGCAGCGGCAGCATTGATGACAACGTTGAAAGGTTACGAGACTTCACTTCAGATCGGGGGATTTAAGAAAGCTTCCATACCAGAATCATTGGATACATATATAGAAGGAATATGGCGCGCAGGTCTTCGGGCAAAAGGGGATGTGTTGGGGACAAGAGAAGAGGAAACTTCGCATCCATATGCAGTTGATGCATCGACAAACAATGTACTGACCTCGTGGGGAGTTGGTTCAGATTTTATTGATCGGTTAATACGTGTCGTTGACAAATACTCATATTTTGATCCTCTTGCTCGGTTAATTCAGATGCAGCGAGTGCCAGCGACGATTGAGCGGTGGACCGGTTCGGGCGGATTTACTTCTGCCGGAATAACGTATCCAGAAGGTTTGGATTATTCTGTTGATTTATCTGCGGGTGAATGTGGAGAATTGGCTTGTCGGATATTTCTCAATAATCAGGTTCAGGCGGCAATGGCGCAATTCCCCACGGATAAAGGTCAACTCCGTATGGTGGTATTTTCCGGTCGATCTCCCACACATTTTAATAATCCTAACAATTATCATCTGTTTTTGGGAATTATCCCCGAAGAGTTGTATCAGAATAAGAAATTTGAAGACATGATACTTTTTGATCCAGCTTTTCGGGTAGTTCTGCCATTTAAAAACTCAGGATATCTACTAGATGAACCATTCACAGACAAGGAAGTTCAACAGAAAAAAACCTCTCAAGAACAAAGAAATATAGCTCCGTTTACAGGTGATATTAATGGTAACTATACAATTGATAGACGTAGTATGAATGAATTGGGATTTGGCAGTATTTTGGGAATGTCAGAGGATGGTGCGTATATATATGAGCTCGGGTATGCGCTTGTTAGTAATACGCACCTTGTTCCTTATGTTGTGCTTTTTGATGAAAATTCAAAAGATGTAGGACGCTATATTCTTGATTCTCAAGGCAAATTAAACGCAAGTAATAAAAATACACCAATAAGTACAGAAACAAAAGAAACCATTATTAAACTCTTGTATCAGGCAACAAAAATTCAGTTCAAAACGGTTAATCTTAATTCGCAACCTCAATTGGAAATGATAGTGCCATCCGTAGCCGAGCCCTCTCTTCAGACGATTTCTTTGGGTGGATTTAGTCCGGCGGCGGCAATGATAGAGTCGCTACAGATGATGCAACCAGCAGTGCAAATACTGCAACCGATAGTACAAGCAGTTGTTCCTGCGGTACTTCCCATTGTAAATATGATTCCTGAATCAGTAATAGAAGGATGGGTTCAGGCGGGTTCGTTAGGAATGACGTTGGCAGAAAAAAAACTAGAACAGATGGGAATTATTAAGCCAACGAGAAATGTGAGTGAGTTATCTCCCGAATTAGCACAGCAAATTTCTAGTCAGCTCGGGCAATCAAAGGTAAGTATCCCTGGTATTGGGAAGTTAAAAGAGCTTGTAAAAACAACGAAAAAAACCTGGATAGAATTTTCTTCACCAGTTAATTTTTTTAACAACACTTTTTCTTCACTTAAACATAATATAGGATTTTTCAATACCGCATACGTTGGACCACTTACCGGAAATCAAGTTGGTCATTTTCATACTCACCCCATAAATCAATCATTCTCTTTTGGAGATGCTCTCGGATTTATTTTCCGTGATGAATTATTTATGGGTGTAGTGATGCCGGATGAATCTGTTGATATATGGGTGAGGGATGGTCACACAATATCGGGCGATGTTGATGAAAGAACTAAGCAAAGTCAATTATTTCCATCATTACTTCAGTGGGGTAAAGGCTATGTGACGAAGCAAAATAGTTTTCCCTATTTTGCCTTTCGTACTCCAAAGGTAAAAGATGAAGCCGATATGGTGAGTTGGTGGATGGACAAAAATGCAACGAGATTGGGGGTCACTCGGTATCACGGGAGAATAGAAGGGGATTCGTTAGTCGATTTGTCGGTGATTGGAATTCCAGCAGCTGAATCTGATCGTCAACAAGAAATCGTGAATGCGATGGCATGGAGGCGAACGGAACCGGTAAATAGTTCAATTTTGGATATTACCAAGCTGAAAGAGACGGTGGTGTTAGATGAGTTTTCAACTGATACAACGTTACCGAAAGTGTTTTACAACGGAGGGACACAACCATTGAGAATCAAAACAGACCATGATCCAATGAAGGATAATTCTCAGAGTAACACTCTTGGTTTTGGGATATACACAACTGCGGAAAAAGAAAATGGAGAAAAGTATGCAGCCTATCGTGCGGGAAATACCTGGCAGCAATATGTAATCGAACTGATTCCTCGAAAGGCAGTAATGTTGAGTTTGCCTCTTGATGAGAAGGTGCCAGATGATTTCTTTAATGCATGGAAGGAGTATTTTTATAAATATATTGATTCTCCTTCATACAAACCTAATATCTATGGTAACGCAAGGCAGGATGATGAGTTTTATCGAGTTCTTGACTATTTAACTGATCATCCAGAACAGAGGACCTTACGAAATGTATTATTTACTGGAAAATTAAAAATTGAATACGAATATGATCAATCAGTTAGAAAACCTGTTGTAAAACAATTTGATTCTCCGTATACAAACCCCCCAGTTGTTTTTATGAAATTTATGAAGGAGATAGGATATGACGGGGTGATTAGTCCGGAAGCTTTGGATTTTGATAGGAGTAAAGGAGCAGTGTCGTATGTGTTTTATAACTATGAAAAGATTGGGACAAAAGAAGATTGGCAAGAACGATCAGAACCAACAACTATAGAAAGTGAGTTGATAAAACCTGTTATTGGGAAAATTTTAGATGAACAGCAATTTATATCGTTTCGGAAGAATGCTGGATTTATTGAAGGTTTTCATGGAACATGGAGATCGTCTAATGGGCTGGCATATTTGTACGTAAAACAAGATTTTTTAGTGGAAACAGAAGAACAGGCAAAAATCGGGCTGCGTTTCATTCAAGATTTAACATCACGCGGAATTCTTTATCCGAATACTCGATGGGGAACTTATAAAACTAATGCAGGTAAATATCAACTTTTTGCAATAACAAGAAAACTTGAAGGATGGGATCCGGACTTAAATGCAAAAGATAATCGTCAAAGGGTGAAGCTGGGAATTGATGAGTCGTCATTCTATGCGGGTCTTTTAGATGAAGATTCTCATGTATTGCAATGGATGAAACGACTAGATCCCAATATTTCTCAAGACACTAATCCTGATGATAATAGCGTTGTTAATTTATTAAATGTGATGGAGGCTTCACATAATTCAAATTGGGCATGGGATGACAAGGGTGTATTATATCCAATTGATATTGAGGTTGCGTCAATTAATTCTGTAAAAAATGCACAAGCCATAATGCTAAATTGGTTTGAGAAGTCAGCAAATAGTACTCAAAAAGCTGAAGCTAACTAAAAATCGAACGACTTTTTTAATCAGAGGTTTCTGCGAATAGTACATTTAGTTAATACATTTTCTAATGAGATTTCTCATCAAATGGAAGATGTGTTTGAAGCATTTCAGTATGATTTAGTGTTTAAATTGAATTATGCCATGCATGAGTTTGATAGGCTTGATGAGTTTGAAAAGAATTTGGGCGAATCGATTACAAGAACAGTGGAGAGGATAATATCGAGGAAGTAGATGGTGTGGCTGGGTAGAATAATGGTTTGAGTATATTGTTCACTTTCCCGTGAATAAGTCGCGATACTTTTCGGAATCCTAGTTAACTTGTAGGAGTTAAAAAAGGATTTCATGAAATCTAAAGGTGGCGGTTTTCATTTACGTTATCTGTTTGCCAAAAAAGATTACATCAAGTATCGTCGTTTGATGAAAACGTTAGCTAGCTCAATGCGATTTGAGGCCTCTGATCCCGCCCAGTTCAGATTAAAAGTGTTAGAGCACATGGAGAAGTTTGGTCTTCAATCAACCATAGATGCTTTCGGAGTTAAAAAGAGTACGGTCTATGATTGGCGCAAAGCATATCTTAAGAGCCAAAAGCGACTCATTAGTTTAGTTCCGCATTCCACCTGTCCCACTCATACTCGAAAAATGATAACTGATTTCCGACTTATCTCATTTATTCAAGCGTTTCGAGAAGAGTATGGCAATGTCGGGAAGGCAGTCATTAAACCCTTTTTGGATGCTTTTGCCATTGATGTGGGTATCCCCACTATTGGCCAAACCACCATCGGTAAAATCATTCACCGACACCACTTTACTGAAGTCACAAGAAAACAACGGTGGCAGAAAAAAGACCGTCGATTGCGAGTCAGAAGATCTCCCAAGGTAAGTGGTCCTGGATTGATTGAAATGGACTCTATCATTGTTAATCTCAATAGTTGGCAATACTACTTCATATCAGTGATGGACGTGTATACCCGTATTGCGTTAGTTAAGCGAGTTCCATCTAAATCAGCAAAACAAGCTTTACTGGTATTCCAAACATTTCAACACATGAATCCTACATCCATACATACCATACAAACCGACAACGGGAGCGAATTCTTGGGAGCTTTTGATGATTATCTACACCAACAAAATCTACTCCATCAATTTATCTACCCGAGAAGTCCTCGAATTAATGGGTACATTGAGCGGTTTAATCGAACCGTTCAAGAACAATGTATTGAACGGCTTGATGAATTAAGTTTTGATTTAAAACGATTTGATGAGAAACTGGCTACATACATTGATTGGTACAACTATCAGCGGCCACATGCGTCGCTAAAGTACATGTCACCAATGCAGTTTATTACCAACCAAATTCCGAAATGTATGTGACCTGTACATCCCGTTGACTTCAGGGCAAAAATCAGGTTTGATGGAAGTAGGGAGAATAGGTTCTTCTCCTGTGTTTTTGGTATGAGTTTATATGACTGACGACAATCAAACACCATTATCATCACCACTTGACGATCTCGATTCGTTGACGTCTGCCACCGAGGCAGCGGCTCAGGATTTGGTGAGCCAAGCGGCGGCGGAGATGGATAAAGTTGAGGTGGAAGAAAAGGTTGAAGAGGTTGCCAGAGCAGAAGAAGCGCCAGAGGTAAAGGCACCGGAAGTGTCTGTTTTGCCAAAATTATCAGTGGGCGTGGAAGAACATCCCATTTCTGATGAGGATGCGGCCAAGTTTGTGGGGAGTGCGGGTGATTTTGCCATGCCGGTTTCTCCCTTGGACGATTTAAGTAGTCTAACTCCCAAAGCAGATACGG
>CAZKMY010000010.1:0-23930 GCA_964554085.1 uncultured Pseudomonadales bacterium | reverse complement strand
TGTTGTCAAAAGAATTATTGAAGCGCGGACATTCCATAGTTCTTATTACCGAACAGTATTCTTTAGATTTACCTTTGGAAGAGATAATTGAGGGAGTAAAGGTAATTAGAATCCCTTATTTTGCATTAAACTCGAAGAGGTTGGTTTGGACATGGATGTGTGAACATGAGAATCTTTTTGCAGATGCTGATTCAGTTCATGTTCATGATGTGTTTTGGTGGTACTGGCCCATACGTATACTTTTATTATTTAAACCAGTGTTTATAACTTTTCATGGTTATGAGGGAAGATTGCCGAGTTTGAGTGTTATATTTCAAAGGAGAGTGTCTGAATTGGTGTCAAATGGTTCGTTATGTGTTGGTGATTATTTAAGGAAGTGGTATAGGGCAAAACCTGTTTTTGTAACGTACGGCGCATCTAAGGTTTTGAATAATAAGTCTGTGTTGGATGGGATTGTGTATATTGGAAGATATGATGAAGACACTGGTGTTAGACAGTATCTTGACGTTTGTAAAAATTTAACAGGATTTGGGAATATTCACTTTTATGGTAATGGTCCTTTGCGCGAGGTTATTCAAAAAGAACAGACAAAAAACAAGAATATTAAACTGCATGGTTGGACATTGCATCCTGAGAAAGTTCTTTTACGTTGTAGGTATGTATTCGCTTCGCAGTACCTCTCGATTCTTGAAGCCATGCAGGCGAGGAAGTTGGTGTTTGCGGTGTACAACAACGAGATCAAGAAGGATTATTTGATGTGTCACCCCATGCATGATAATATGATTATTGCTGGTACAGCAAGCGAACTTGTGAAGAAATTTAACGAAATAAAAAAGAATCCTGCCAAGGAAAAAAGAATGGTCGACGCTGCATATGCTTGGGCAAAAGAGCAGACTTGGGAAAAGTTAGCTGATCAATACGAGCAACTATGGGCAAGATAACTTTTTCGGTGGTGATTACGGTACGGAATGAAGAAGATAGTATTTCTGCTCTACTTGATTCTTTAATTAATCAAACCAATCTTCCAGGTGAGATCATTGTGGTGGATGGAGGTTCATGTGATCGGACCACTCATCTCATTGATGAAAAGAGTCAACACTCACCTCTGCCGATTCGCTTGTTTCATCGACCGGGATTAAACCGATCCCAGGGACGGAATTATGGTATTGAGCAAGCAAGATCTGAATATATCGCGGTGACTGATGCAGGATGTGAGGCGGATGTGCATTGGCTTTCAGAATTAGAATCAGGCTTCGTGGGGAATGTTCAGGTCGTGGCGGGGTTTTATTTACCCATCGTCAATCGGCCGATTCAACAACTCTTTGCTGCGTATGTAGCTACTAGTCCGGAACACTTAAATGAAGCAACTTTTCTCCCCTCTTCGAGATCATTGGCGTTTACGAAAGTTGCTTGGGAAAAAGCCGGGAAATACCCCGAGCAATTAACAACGTGTGAAGATCTTGTGTTTGCAGCTCGACTCAAACAACTGGACATGATGGTGGTTCGCCGTCATGCCTTGGTGTATTGGCGGCAGGCAGATGGAGTAAAAGAGTTTTTCCGGCAAATTAAGGGGTATGCATATGGTGATGTTGATGCGGGGTACAGGCCGCACATTTACAAGATCATATCTACTTGGGTGCGTTATGTTCTCTTTTTGGTATTTCCGCCCTTTTTCCTGTTGTACTTGTTTTATCCATTCATAAAACATTGGCATGTGGTGAAACACAATCAGGAAGGATTGGCTTTACCGTGGGTACAAATCATTGCTGATTGGGGAGTCATGACAGGATCACTTCAAGCGGGATGGGAATTGTTGATCAAGAAAAGATCTTAAGGGTGTAATACGTCCGAAGTGGGATACTGGCCACAATAGATCCAAGATACACCAATATAATCCGGTCGAGTGATGGGGTATGAATTGTGGGGATCATCAACAGAATAAATACGATCAACTGACCAAAGATAACATGCGACAAATAGTTTTGTTTTTTGACGGCCAAGAAAAGTGGATTGGTGGCATTGGTTACAGCCAAGGCAAAACCGACCAGACTGAGCAACTGGAGGTATTGAGTAGTGGCAATCCAAGTAGGACCAAGCAAGATTTCAACAATAGGTTTGGCAAAGAGGGCAACAAGTCCCATGAGAATTCCTACGATGAGAATGAACGAAACATATGTTTTGAGAAACGCCTTTTTAAGACGACTGCGATCACCGCCAATTTTGGCATAGACCGGAAAGGCAACGCGATTGGTCATTTCCACCAATTCATCGACAAAGATGACTGAGAATTTGTAGGCCATCTGATAGATACCCAGCGCTTGGGTGGATAATAATTTCCCCACACTCATATCGACACCGTTTTTGACAAAGTAGGCGGTTATGCCGGCAGTGGTCACCCATTTACCACTGTTGATAATGGATTTTCCTTTTTGGGTATTAAAGATAAATTTTGGTCGAGGATGAATGAGTAATTGTGATGCGATAACTTCGACTACTGCACCGGCAACAAGGCCAATAACTAACCCCATCGGAGTTCGATAGAGATAGACAACACCGAGGGCGGCAGCGGCATCTGCTAAAGTAATGAGCGTTCGAAGATAAAACTCTTGGTTGAAGTGGAGATGTTTTTGGAATTTGGCTTCGGCTGGATTGATGAACCCACGAATAAAGGGAACAAGCGCCATGCAGAGAATTAAATTTTTTGAAGCTGGGTTGTTGAAAAAGAGACTGACGGGAACGGCAGAAGCCAATACGACAAGGGCAATAATAATGCCTCGGAAAATTGAAATGACCCAGGCGGTATCAATGTAATCATCAAAAACAGAATCTTTTTCGTGCTGAACAAAAAATACATTAATACCAGTTTCGGTAAACATTTCAATCAGACCAAGAACAAGAACGGCGATGCCAAAATCACCGAATTGGATGGGAGTAAGCAGGCGGGCCAAGATAGCGGTTCGCACGATAGACAATGATCGGTAGGCAACGCGAAAAGCTGATACCCAGGAAATACTGACCATTGTTTGTTTGAAATAACCCATAGATGGATATATTGTCCCCTACCTAGTAGCGATAGTCAAAAAACAACATATACTAGTGCTATGGTAAAACTGTCGATTGTGGTGGTGGCGTACAAGAACATGGACTGCTTGGCAGATTGCTTGGCATCGATTCCAATTCGACCATGGATTGAGGTAGTGGTGGTAAATAACACACATCAAAATCGAGGTTTTGGAGCAGGATGTAATGTGGGGTTTGCGCAAACAACGGGTGAATATGTCTTGTTTTTGAATCCTGATTGTATTGTGACAGAGGAAGCGTTACTCAAATTGTTGTCTATTCTTGAGAAGGATAAGACAATCGGAGTACTTGGTCCTCAGTTAACGAATAAGGACGGTGTGCCGTACTTGAGTTGTAATCGGCCCGCATCTCGGTGGCTGGCGCCATGGGTTTATTCTGTCTTTAATACGTGGTTTAGATTCGTCCCAGCCATAGCGGATTATTGGTACAACCACGTTCCTCCAAAGAAGCCGACTGATGTAGGCTCATGTTGTGGAGCGGCGCTACTTATGCGTCGTAATGTATATGAACAGGTGAAGGGATTTGACGAGGACTATTTTTTGTATTGGGAAGAATTTGATTTGCAAAAACGAATTAACGATGCCGGCTATCGCATTGTATTTGATCCGCGGGCGAGCTTGATTCATGTGGGGGAATTGTCGACACTGGAATCTCGCGCTCAAATAATGAAGTGGTTTCGGCAATCCCGTCACCTCTTTTTTAAGAAACATTTTGGAATGTGGTACGCAGCATTATTAGAGGGCTGGTTTACTGTTTTGGAAGAATGGCGGTTGATGGTGGTGACTGGGTTATTGTTGGGAGTGGCATGGGTGTCCTATGTACAGATGTGGTGGTTGCAGTATGGGCAGATTTGGATATGGGTGATGGGAAATTTTTCAACTTGGTTGTCAGTCACAAATGGATACTGGCTCTCGGTGGTGGGGGCAGTGATGGGTATGATTGCGTTATATAACGAAGTATCGATAAAGCAAAAAAAGGTTACGGTGGGACTATCTTTTTTGGTGGGGCTTATTCTATTAGCGGGAGCCCCACTTAGTTTTGTAATATCGATTATTGTTGGTTTGGGATGGGTTGGGATTGATTTGTTGGTGAAGGGAGATAGATGGCGGAAACGATTAGTGTGGCTGAATGTAATTGTTGCTATCGGTTTGGTAACTTGGATAGGAATAATGACAGCTACTCATCGAGAAGTGACCTCATCAAAAAATTGGTACGAGGCAGCACAGGTGATTTACCGATATAGAAAAGCTGGGGTGTGGCTGCGGTGCGTGGGATGTGAGAATTCGGATCAGTTGTTGTCTTTGAATTTCTTTTTGAAGGACAGAGGAATTGCAGTGCGTGAAAATTTGCCGGTGGTATATGTGTTGTTACCTCCTTTTTCAACTGATCAAAGTCGGATTCCCGATACGTATTCCTATCAATTTGGCAATGTGTCCATTGCTATCCCCCTACCTTAAGCCATGATAACAGTTGTCATCATTGCCAGGAATGAATCATTTCACTTGACAGAGTTATTGCCACAGCTTTCGTGGGCAGATCGACGCATTGTGATTGATGATAACTCTACGGATGAGACGACCATTATTTGTCAAAACAACAACACTGAAGTCGTGCGACATTCATTGGGCGGCGATTTTGCCGCAGCTCGGAATTTTGCATTAGGTCTGATAAAGTCCGGATGGGTTTTGTTTGTGGATGCGGATGAGAGAATGGATGAGGAATTAGTAAATAGGGTACAGGGGATAGTAAAAAGTGATAATCAGATAGGTTATCAGGTTCGACGGATTGATTATTTTTTGGGGAAGCGATTACAGTTTGGGGAAACAAGAAATGTGTGGCTAACGCGTCTGGCCCGGGTTGATGCGGGAAGGTGGCGAGGCAAGGTCCATGAAGTGTGGGATGTGTCGAAAACAGAAAGACTATCGGGGACACTTTTGCATTACTCACATAGTTCAGTAATTCAATTATTTGAATCGGTGAAACGATACGCATCTATTCGAGCCAAAGAACAATATGATGATGGACAGTATTGGAGTGCATGGGAACAGGGGGTGTATCCGCTTGTCAAATTTATTCAAAACTATATTTTGCGATTAGGTTTTTTGGATGGTATCTCAGGATTGGTGATGGCGATAGCGATGTCGTGGCATTCATTTTTAGTCCGGTGGTGGTTGTGGGATACACCATGGCAAAAGCGTTCGTTTTCGATGGTGGTGATGAGATATTTCATGCTTATCCCCATTTTACTTTTACCACTGGGACAATTGATGCGAGGAAATTTGATTGGTGGTGGTGGAATCTTGGTGTCAGAGGTATTCATGGGATTGGCTGTTGGATGGGGACTGTGTTGTGGTGCATATACGAAAAGGATTAGACAACCAGCTTATGCGAAAACAATGATTGTGTTTTCAGTCGTATTGGGACTGTCATATGCAGTGTCTGTTTGGTGGGGCGGTGAATGGCGAGCTGGACTGTATTGGTTGAGGTGGCTTATCTATATTGGGTTTTTTGGTTTGTGGTGGAACGGAGTGCATAGTTGGTTGAAGGTATCAATTTCTGGGCTAATTCGGTATGTAGGGTACGGTTTATTGCTGGGGGGAATACTGCAGTACATTTTTATGCCGGATATGCGGTGGTTGCATTGGTTTGGGTGGGATGATCATTATTTTCGAATGATTGGATTGTTGCTGGATCCCAATTATTTTGGCTTATTAATGGTGCTGTTTGGCTGGTGGGCGTATCAGAAAGAACGAGGAAAAATGAGGTGGGCAACTCTGGCGGTAGTGATGGCGGCATTGGCAACAACGTATTCACGAACGTCATATGCTATTGCGGGTTTATTGGCATTATGGGTAATAGTTCGGCGAAAGCAGTTTGGAATCGGATTGGTGGGAATGGCGTTGATAATAGGATATGTGTATCTTTTGCCAAAGCCGGGTGGTGAAGGGGTTAATTTGCTTCGAACATTTAGTATTACTGCCCGAACTCAATCATGGCAGACAGCATGGAATGCGGGATGGAGTCATCCCCTACTAGGTATTGGATTTAATCAGTATCCACGGTTATTAGTTCCGAATAAGATGGTGGATTTTTATCATCCGACTGCACCTGATAGTTCGTGGCTATATCTGTGGGCGACTACGGGAATGATGGGCATAGCTGCATTTGGTTGGATGATATGGGAATGGTGGAAAAACGCTTCTGAGATGATTAGAGGGTCGTTGGTGGCGATTTTATTGCATAGCCTGACAAACAATAGCTTTTTTTATCCATGGGTACTGTTGTGGTTGTGGCTGCTCTTGTTGAAAGAAAAGCAAAATTAAGGATTGTTAGTTTAGTCTTATAATTTTTTGTTTTTTTTGAATTCTGGAATATAATGCATGCTTACTATGGAAACGAATCCACATGGGCAGGAATTTTTTGATCCTGATTACGTCGCACGTTACGAGCGTTTGTATGGATCGGATGTTTATGACTATCGATTTGTTAATCAATTAATGGCAGATGCTTCTCTTGATGATTGCGTTTTGGATGCGGGATGTGGTTTGGGTAACTGCTCACTTTATTTAAAGTTGCGTGGATATAGAGTAGAGAGTGTAGATAAATCGCCAGCCATGCTTGATCGTGCTAGGCAGCAACCATTATCGTTTTTGAATATGCAGCAAATGGATATAACTCATCTTGGATATCGTTCAGAATCGTTCGATCGCCTGATTTCTTTGTTTGCTATTAATCATATTCCAACAACGGAGATTGAGAAAACGTTGGGCGAATTTCATCGGGTGATGCGAGATGATGGTAAGGCATTAATTGCCGTTCCGGTTGGACCAGCTGACGTGATTAAGTTAGATGATTTGCAGTTGTCCAAGAGAGTGTTATTAAATTTTTTTACACCCGACAGACTTAACCCATTCTTGGAGCGAGTCGGATTTAGCATTGTAGACCAAGTATTGGTCGAAATAGACGATCGTATGGCAATGTCGAAAAGATTAATGTACACCTATGTGGAAAAGTAAGAATATCTTTATTTCGAAAAGTTGATGGTCATTTCCTGGACGGTTTGGTTGCCAGCGCGATCAGTAGCGGTAAAGGTGAGTTTGTTATCCCCTTCTTGCAACTCATATTTGGCGGAAAAGCTCCCATCCCCCGTGACAACGATTTGACGATCGTTGACCATGAGTTGAGCATTTGGCTCGGTTGATCCTGAGATAGTGATTAATTGTTGAAGTAGACCATTTATCTTGGCTCCGTCACTGGGATTGTTTATTGCAAGTTCTGGTGGTTTATCATCAAAGACTACGTCCTGAACGACGGATGGTTGACTTTGGTTGCCAGCCGTGTCGGTGGCGGTAAGACTAATATTGTTGTCCCCTTCTTGCAGCACAACATCTGAAAAAGAAAAGTTTCCCTGATTGTCGGTGGTTGATTCCGATTGCTTGACTGTATTGATTGAAAGCGTGATGAGAGAACCAGCTTCAGCGTACCCTTGGATGTTGATGATTGAGCTAGAAGTTGCTTCAACGAGTGAATTGATTTGTGGAGGTAGTGGGGCTAAGGTATCTTCTTGTTGATTGAATTTGGAAACTGCTTTGGAGTTGCCTAGAGCAACTGCTAGTTTGATTAAACTGGGAATACCAAGCCAAAGAAAAAGAATGATAAAGAGAATTGTCCCCCCAATAATGGCCATGGTCTGTTGAGCCATTTTCTTGTTTTCTTGTTTGACCAAACGGGAACGTCGGATGGGTGGATTGTTCATAAAGACATTATACCTTTTTTTAAATCGAGCGCGGCGTAAAGGATGAAATTGGCGAAGTCAGACTTCGCCATTAACGAAAAAATATGATCGAGTCAAACTCGACTTCTCGTCTAAAAATATGGTCGAGTCAAACTCGACTTCTCGTCATACTCTGTTTCTTGCGAAACCGAGTGTGACTCGGGGAGCCAGGAGTGGGGACCCTCCTGCGCCCTTTGTGCTTCGGAAGGGCACGGTCGAACCCACTTGACTCGGGGAGCCAGGAGTGGGGATCGAACCCACGACCTGCGGTTTACGATACCGCCGCTCTACCGACTGAGCTATCCTGGCATGACAACTTCGCAATTATACACAAGTTGATGGATGGAGACTATGGTTTTTTGTATTTTTGAATAACTTGGAGATGTTGACTATATATTGCAGCCAATTGAGGTTGATTGTGCCGAGCATAAAAATCGGATAACGAAGTGATGGCCAGTTCACTGAGTGGATCGATGTAGGTGGCTTGACGGAAGAGACGTTCTGCCGTTTTATTATTATTGTTTTTTTCCTGTTCTGCGGCAGTTTTGAGATAGGTGTTGACCGTGTTTTGAAGAGGTGTTGTTTTGAATTTTTCCGCAAACAATTCGCGGTTTTCATACATGGTTTTGGCTTGTTCGTTTTGAGGATCAACAGTGAGCGCATTTTGGAAATAGCGGGTCGCCGCATCAACTTGTTGATATTTGAGCGAAAGAAAACCAGCATAGGCATAGCTATTGGCAATCGTTTCCAAAATACCTTTGCCATATTTATCTCGTGAGTCATAGAGGGTAGTGGAACTGATAAATGAAGGAATGGTGTTGGGCGGGGTAATAATGGGTTGGGTGGAAGTTAATTTAAATAATTGACCCATTGGTTCCAAGTAGAAAGGTCCCGTTTCCCAGCCAACGTATTCGGCATAAAAATCAACACCGCTGGTAAGGTAGACCGCAGGACGACGTGCGATATTCCACGCGAGTAGCTGAGGGAAATAATCAAGTTGTAAGGCGTCTTGGTAGGGGTATATGTCGGGATGTGTTGCCAGATAGGTGGTTTTGTAGGCATAGACGTGAGGCAACACTTCCACATCGGGTCGAATTTTGAGGACATTTGAAAGATAGAGAAGGCTATAACAATCAACATCGTTGGTACAGATGATAAGTGAGCCGGGAACTGCTTGATTGAGACGAGCTTGGGCAAGTTGGTAGGCAGTTTGTCGACTTGTGTGAGTCGTGATAAGTGAGCGATTGGTAAATGCTTCAATTCCGATAAGACAGATGGCTAATACATACATCCGGATTGGTTTTTTTACGAGCTGTTTTTGATAGTACGTAGCGAGCATGACGATACCAAAGCCGATGTACATTCCGATGGAGACTTGATTAATTACAAATTGCCTCTCCCCCATTCCGCTGATAAGGTTGGGTTCAAACACGTATTGTGATAGCCGCATGTATGCTGCTAAAAACGGGCCCGTGAGGAGATATTGGGTGGTAATGACGGCAGCAATCAGTTTGTCTTTTTTCCATATATCAATCAACCCTATGAGTGCGAGGATAATTCCTAGTGGTGAAAAATAACCCCAAATGTCGCGAACATAATTACCAATACTGGTAAGGGTAATTTGGTCAAATTGGGATAGCGTGGGAAAAGCGGTGTGAAAGTTGGTGTTTACTTCAGGGTTAAATCCCGTGTAATCGCGGCGGGTAATATGTCCCACCCACCCATCAACGGTATTGGAGAAATCCCAGGAAATGGGGAGGGGGTGTTGGTTTTGAATGAATAGGGGGAGGTTGGTGATTCCGAAAACAGTTATGACGATGCCAATCCCACTTGCGATGAGAGTAATGCGTTTGGTTTTGGCAAGTAAAAGGATGAGTAAGCTGGGGAAGAGCAATATGGCAAGTTGGAAATGACTGAGTAATATACCGGCAAGAATCCAGGTTAGCCAAAACCAGCGGTTGGAAATTGAGCCAGATTGATACCAGTGATACGCGCACCACACAGTAGCAGTGGTAAGGAGATTGGTGAAAGAGGTAATTTCAAATACGGTGGCATAGAGCCACCAATGATACGAAAATGCCGCTAACCCCGCAGTAGCGAGGGCAATGCTATTTTGATGGTTTTTTAGGTGATTGCGGACTAAGTCACGTATGAGTAAAAAGAAAAAAACCGTTGCCCCGGCCTGGTATATGCCGGCAAGATAGTTGGCGGCTTGGGCGGGTGAAAACATTCGGAGTAATAGCAGAGCGTAGTGACTCATGAATATAAAGAGTGGAAACCCCGGCGGATGTGCGACGGAATTGAAAAATGCAGCTGTTATCAGCTCGTCTGAATCAGCATAGCCACTGGGAAGCGGTGATGAGGAAATGCCGTAAATGATAGCCAGTACTACTCCACAAATGGCTACGAAGATGGGGAATCGCTTATGCATTGTTTCATTGTACTATCCATTGTTTGAATATCTATTTGATAAGCAATTTTTGTTTGGTATTATGGAAAAAATTGAATGGACAGGTAATGGCACGATTGAAAACCATAAAAGTCAGTATCGGAATTTTTTGTCACAACGAAGAGAATAACATTGCTCGGGCAATTACTTCGGTACTTCAGTCACAAACGACGCATGCGGTGATCCGAGAGATCGTTGTGGTTTCATCGGGTAGTTATGATAAAACGAATGCGATTGTGCGGAAGTTTGAAAAAAAAGATAAGCGGGTGCGATTAATTGAAGAAGTGGAGCGACACGGTAAGTCGTCGGCGATAAATTTGTTCGTCCGATCGGTGCGGGGAGATGTGCTGATCAGTTTGAGTGGGGATTTGAAAGTCCATAGACAAGCCATTGAGGAAATGACTATTCCCTTTTTAAATCCCGAAGTGGGGATGGCGGGAGCGCATCCCGTACCAACAAATTGCCGGTTTAGTTCAGTGGGGAAAGAGATGGCGCTTTTGTGGGAACTGCATCATCAGATTTCTTTGATGCGACCTAAATGTGGCGAGATGGTAGCTTTTAGAAATGTCATACGGAAAATCCCGGTGACGTCGGCGGTGGATGAGGCGAATTTGGAAGTACTCTTGAAAATGATTGGTTTTAGTGTGGTGTATGTCCCTCGAGCCATTGTGTACAACAAAGTGCCGATAACACTCAGCGATTTATTGGTACAACGACGTAGAGTTGAGGCGGGCCATTTATGGCTTGCCAATCATTACAATTATCAAGTGGTCACGATGGATTATAAAAAATTAGTATTGGTGATGTGGCAATATTTTTTGAATCACCCTCATCAAATTATGACTATGGTGAAATTATTGTTGATTGAGGCGTTGTCGCGGGGTTTAGGCTGGTTGGATTACCGGGTTTTGGGAAAGAATCCTTTTGTGTGGCAGATGGTGAAGCGGTAACGGTGATAGACTGGTTTTAATGTCGAAAATAAAAGAACTTCCTAGAGTGGCTATTCTGCTGGTTCATCAGTACAACAAAGCTGCCTTTTTAGGGCTACTGAGGCAATTAGATGAAGTGTGTCGGGAATACAATCAGATCGGTTTTTTTGTGTACGATGCAGCGTATGCGCAAAATGAGCACATAGAGCGAAATGATGTCTTGCGGCTTCATACCCCATTACGATTGTTGCATGGAGAAATTAAATCAGAATTGGCTGCGTATAATGCGTTGTTTACATCAGCCCAGTATGATCACCGGTGGGCGCTGATTATTCATGGGATTCAGTTAAATGTGGGGTGGTATACCACGCTGTTGCCTTATTTGGTGAAAAAACAAATTGGGTTGTGGGGTGGAAAGATATCTGCATCTGACGGAGCAACAGTGCATCATCGGTTGTGGGAGCAGGACTTGGATACTGTAGATAATTTGGATAAAAAGCAATTGTGGGCGGATGATCGATTTTGGTTGGCTGATTTACGGATAGTCAAGAAATTACACGGATTTGAGGAGCGGTATTTTCGAGGTGATGTTGCCTTTCGAGATTTTGGGTGGCGCTTGCGGTGCATGGGAAAAAAAGTTGGAGTGATTCAACAATTACCGGTTGCGGTATTTCCATGGAAAGCATATCAATTGGAAACAATGCTGAAACGGTATTTGGAAGTGCGGAATCAATGGTTGTTTAGTCGTCTGCGACTATCAACCATATCGGCTTTTATGATGATGATTGGTCGATTATGCTTGGACGGTTTGGGGAGGCGCAAATTGTGGTTGGCTGGTTATCGAAGTGGGTTTGTTGATGGCATGAAGTTGTGGCTGTAGGGCTATCCCCACCAATACATCATGATGGAGAAATCGGTCAGATCAACCAGCTGATCCGTGTTGATATCCGCAGCAGCATTGTTGGTGCCCCAGAAATACATCAGAATAGAAAAGTCAGTAAGATTGACTCCTGAATCACAGTTTAGGTCACCATGAGAAATGTCACCACAAGTTGATCCAGTGCTGGATGAAGAACGGATAGAAAACCCGAGTGATGGACTGTTGAGACTGGTTAACCCGGTATCGCTTTGAACGAGCGCATGAATATGATAGTCGCCAAAGACGTATGATGTAGTGTTGTCGATTTCATAGCTCCAATTTCCGTCACTATCACTGGTAGTGCTATATGAGCGTAATGGAGCTTCGGTAAACAAAGTAATGTCTCCATTGGGTACGGCAGTGCCACTGGCAATGATGTGTTCGCCGAAGCCGTACACCGATTTGTCGATCCACATGGTGGGAGAGAGAATCTGATTGGCGACGGTAATTTCTTGATATGCGGGGGTGTAGACTTCGAGGCTGACAGGGGTGGTGGTGAATCGATTTCTATCGATGCCGAAAAAAGTCAGCTGATGTGTCCCGGGCTCGAGTCCGGGAAATACTTTGCCAAAATGACCATCAGGACCCGCTACATCGGTACCGGTAACAGAGCCTAATTCGGTAAAGGTGACAAAGGTATCGGGAGCAGAAATTCCTGAGACAATCATAGTGGATTCGGGGGTTTGGATGGAGGCGGTAACTTTGGCAGCATTGCCTTTGGTGCCACCGAAAATACGTCGATAGTTCTTGATAATGGTCCCTTCCTCATCTTCGGTAATCATGACTGTCACTTGGACGGAAAACGGATACATCCCATTGTCGGCTTCAATACCGTCAACGGTGATGGTGGCCCCTGGAGCTGCGGTGATGCCAGTAACACGAGCAGCGTTGCCGGACACCGAAAAGACGGGTGTACCACCATAGGCTCCATCAAGCCGTATGGGAGCGGTTACATTGGTGAATTGGGTCGGGGCCAAGATGACTTGGATATAGTCGGTGGTGCGAATGGCAGAGGCGTTGCCAGGGAGAGTGAAGGTGACCGCATGCGTGGCGCGATCGCCCGGCTGCGTATTATTCATGACATCATAGGCATCTTCAAGACTGGAGCTTTGAGCATAGGCAGGGGTGGTCAGAAAAACACAACTCGCAATGAGTAAGAAGATGATTGAGGTAATTGGCAGGATTTTTTTGGTCATGAACGGCAATTTCGATAATAAGGGGTTCTTATCGATTGTAGCAATCCAAGGCAGATTGTGGCAACGCTGATTCGAAACGTAGCTAGCTTATTTCCCACCGATGATGACGCGAAGTGCTTTCATGAGACGGCTGCGGCCGGTGACGAGTGAGATGATGAAGAGAATGAAGGCAATGACACCGACAGCGATCAATCCGGCGGCCGTGGGATTGACGACGAGGAATTTGGTGGCGGTGGTGAGTGGTAGGTTGGTTTGGCCATAGGTGGCTACGAGTGTAGCGGTGTAGTACCCAAGCACATTTGGCATTTTCCATTCAGTATCCATTTTCCGCGTAGCGCCAGGTAAGACATTTTGACCATTGAGGGTGATTTCATCGACTTTTTTACCAAACATGTTGGTAACAATGATGGTTCCTTTTGGATTAATGTGGGTGTTGCCTTCATTTTTAAGGCGCAGTGTTAAGAGGATAGGAGTGGATTTGGAATACTTGGGTGCTTCAAATGTTTCAATGATGGCTTTTTCGGACACATTACCAGAGACTCGAAGGAGCACCAAAGCACCGATACGCTGGGTGACGGATGTGGATCCGGGACCACCAACACCACCGGCTTGGAACAAGAGTGAGGCGTAATGACCGCCTGGTTCGGCGTTACGGGGAACATTGATTTTGAAACTTAATGTCTTTTCTTCGTTTGGTTGCAAGACAATGTCTTTGGCTTCAGGCTCGATCCATTGAGCGAGTGAGTATTGAGTGTTGGTTTGATTTTGTTCAAGGACAACTTGACCTTCTTCACCACTGGAACTGAAGTCTTCCACAACCACTTCGTAGGTAGCGGGAGAAGTTGATTCATTGCGAACGCGAATTTGCTCAGTTATCTGATCACCAGGATTAGCAAACAGCTCAAACTTGGGGGGAGTAATTGCCATTCCTCGCGAGTTTTGTGCTTGAACTTGATTCACTGCAAAGAGCAAAGCGTAAAAACTCAACAGAAGGGCAGTGAGTCGAAAGTATTTTGCCATAGATGTCCTGATATTTCCCCTAGATTAGTATATGTTTTTTCACTTGTCAACCAGGGGGTTTTTATTATCCTTTTTCCCGGTTGCTAATTCATCGTACAGCATAGCATATTCTTTGGCAGAATTAACCCAGGAATAATCGGCTGTCATGGCGGATTCTACCATCTGAGCATAGGTTTGATTGTTTGAGATGGTTTGAATGCTCTCAGAAATAGCTGAATTCATCGCGCTTTCCGAGTAATCGGCAAAGACAAAGCCATTTTGCAGGTGATGAACCGTATCTGCAAGACCGCCGGTTTTGCGGACGATGGGAAGACAGCCATAGCGCATTCCGATCAGTTGTACCAGACCGCATGGTTCGAATCGTGAGGGAATCAGACAAAGATGTGAAGCGGCATAAATTTGGTGAGCCAGTGCTTCATCAAAGCGGGTGATGATGCGGATACGAGGATGGTTGTCTCCTGCCTGGTGTAATTGCCGCTCAAGTTCGGGGTCACCTGTCCCTAGGAAAACAAATTCACTGTTTTCGGGAGGAAGTGCTTTATTTTTGATAGCTTGAATCATGAGGCCTATCCCCTTTTGATAGGGATCAACTCGACCGACAAATCCGATCATGATCCGATCTGTTTCGGTAGAAAGACTTAATTTCTTTCTCAACTCTGTGCGGTTGGTAGCTTTTCCTGTTTGCCAACTGGTGGGTGAATATTTTTGGCTGATAAATGTATCTTGACTAGGATCATATGCGTTTGTATCAATCCCATTAATGATGCCAACAATTCTACCTTTACGACCTTCCATAATATGATGAAGTTTTTCACCGTACTCTTGGGTGAGAATTTCATGGGCGTACGTAGGACTAACGGTGGTGATCTCATCGCAATGAAGGAGACCTTCAAGCAAAATGTTGACATCGCCATCAGCAGCATCCCATGAAAGAATTCGACAATCTGCTGGATTTATGTCCAGGTATTTGACTACGGGAGTTTGAGTGACTCCCTGATAGGCAAAATTATGGATAGTGACAATAGTTTTGTAGAGTGCATGAAACTTATGCTTGAGAATGACCGGGATAAGCGCAGCATGCCAATCGTGACAATGAATAACGTGGGGTTGCCAGTAGGGCGAATGGCGGCACACCCACGTTGCCACAGCAAGTGAGAAGACGGAAAATTTGTCAGCGTGATTATCTGATGCTCCCGTGTGTTGAGAGAGATAGGTGGATTCATAAAAAAGATACACGGGAATGGCGGTGCCAGGAAGTAGGGTGCTAAAAACCGTGACTGGCAGTGTATGGCGGTTGTAGACGATTTCAAACGTAACTTCTTCAACACGATTTTCTGGAGCGAGTGAAATTTCCGGATGATACGGGAGGGCAATGCGGACATCGACGTTAAGTTGAGCCAACCCTTTTGGTAGGGCTCCACCTACGTCACCTAGTCCCCCTATTTTGTAGAGTGGAGCGGCTTCGTCGATGGGGAAAAGGATATTCATAGGGCAGATGGTTTTTAAGTTTGATTTACCTTTGATAATCGACGTGGATATTGCCAAGATAATAGGGGCTGGCGGATGCAGCGGTAGGTACTTGTAATTCCCAACTGAGGTTATCGTTTTTGTTTACTCGAGCATTGGAGGCGTCGATGATGTTTTCGTAGTAGGTGACGCCATCGTTGATTCGAGATTTGATGTACGTCGTGAGCACATATTTTATTTGGTTCGGATCAAAATGATCGGTCAACACTTGATGTTTTAGATTTTTAAATTGTGGTTGGGCTTGGGTGACTTGGTCAATCATAAGTTCGGATTCTGGAGGCGGATTGTTGATAAAGTCGGCAAGGGATTTGTAGGTGGCTGTTTGTTGGTAAAGATGAATGGGTCCCTCGCTGACGTCGGGCCAATTCAATGTTTCCAAAACAGGGTGAGCAACAAGATACGTGCTTATCCCTGCGGATGTGGTGCTTTGGAGGGTTAACCACGTTGTCTGGGTTTGATTCTCATATTTAATGGGAATAGAGATGAACGTTCGGTCGCGTTCAAGAAATATTTTGGTATAAAACAAGGCTTTTGTATTGGTTATTTTTTGCCATTGACCATTCTGGGAATATTTTTTGGGAGTGGGAGCTTGATAGAGATGAAAATTTTGTTTAATACTAATCGCCGCAATAATCATCACTGCACCAACGACCCAAGCAATGGGGGGAATACGTATGGTTGACGATGGCTTTTGAGCTGGTGGATGTTTTTTCTTACTCATGAAGTGCCTCGACTCCGACAAGAGAGCCGTCGACTAAATACGTAAGCATGGCGCCGCCGCCCGTGGATATATGATCAATACCACTTTCCAGATTAAAAATAGTGAGAGCTGTCTCTGTGTCCCCTCCCCCCATCAGGGTGAAGGCGGGGGTTTGGTTGATGGCTTCAGCGACAACACGCGTCCCCTGTTGGTGCTCAGGTTCTTCAAAGATGCCCATGGTGCCGTTCCAGACGACTGTCTTGGCTTCCATAATAATATTGGCAAAATTTTGAGCTGATTCGGGGGTGATATCCTTTTGGTCGTCGGTAAGATCAGCGATGATGACGTTGTCGGTGTGTGGTTTGTCGCGTAATTCGATTGCCACTTTTCCACCAACCAGAATTTTGTCTGCTGTGGGAGCGAAGGCATCGACAAGTGGGGCTTTGGTTTCTAATTTTGCACCACCGATGACGACGACTAGGGGATGTTCAGGATTGTTGCGGACGGTGGAAAGTATATTCATTTCTTTTTCCAAAGAAAGACCGGCAGCTGAAGGAAGATGCTGGGGGATTCCCACGATGGATGCGTGTTTCCGATGACAGACGGCAAATGATTCATTTACATAGAAATCACCGAAAGAAGCGAGTGCTTTGGCAAATTCTGGATCATTCTCTTCTTCTCCAGGCCAAAAGCGTAAGTTGTCTACCAACACAATAGGATTATCTGGCAAAACAATTTGGTGATAATCTGTTTGGTATGCAGCCAACACAACTGGCTCACCAATTAGCTGGGAGAGGAGGGTGGCAATAGGAGCCAGGCTGGCCTCTTCACTAAAAGAGCCGTCGGGACGGCCTGCATGAGCAAGTATGACAATTCGACACTGCTCACTGCGCAATTTTTTGATGGTGGGTACAGCATCTTCAATACGGGTGGTGTCTCCGACCTGACCGTGTTCCAGGGGGACATCAAAGTTGGTTCTCAAGACGGCAGTCTTACCGGAAAATTGAGGAAACAGCTGATTAAGAGATTGCATAAATTCCTTTTTGGTTACAGTACTTCTTCCCCCACTACTATATCAAATTTTTCGTTACTACGTCATCCTGAACCTGATTCAGGATCCAGAAAAATTTATATATAGATTGCGGGTCAAGCCCGCAATGACGAGGGTAATTAGAATTATTCATCAACGGTGCATTGGTAGAGTTTGGAGCGATACTCATCCAACATCCGTTTGGCGGAGAACTGAGCAGATAATTGAATGGTCTGTTTCATTCGTGCTACCCACTGTTCAGGTATCCCCTGCTGGTTGCGGGTATAGAACTCGGGTTGAATATGTTGTTCGAGCTGGTCATAAAAAGTGGTAGCGACGTGGTCTGAATTGAGAGCCCATCCCATCCCATCCCAATTTACTTCTGCAGCCCAACCATCCTCAACGGTGCATTGTAAAACCCCGTTTGAAATGGCTTTCATGCCCGATGTCCCCGATGCTTCTTGGCCGAGTACGGGGGTGTTGAGCCAGACGTCGCAGCCTTTAGTCATCATACGGGCAACATCAATGTTGTAGTTGGGAATATAGAGGGCGAAGCCAGCTAATTCATGTTGCATATGCTGAATGACTTGCTGGAGGGTGTCTTTGGCAGTTTGATCGTCGGTGTGAGCCCGGCCAGCGATAAGGATTTGTACTTCCTGACCCGTTTTTGACACAATTTGTTTGAGACGGTTTACATCTTCAAACAGCGCATTCATCCGTTTGTAGCCGGCAATTCTTCTGGCCCAACCAATGACAAGCCGCTTGGGATCATAGGTGTAGCCGGTGTGGTTGAGAACAAAATCAGCCAACTCTTGCTTTTTTTGACAGTGATTCTGCCAAAGGGAGGTGTCATCTTGACCAGCGCTGCGGATACTTGAATCTTGCCAGGTAGGGAGATGGACACCATTGGTGATCCAGGCCCAATTAAATTCTGGCCAGGTGCGTTTGGAGAGGTCGTAATGAATTTTACTGACGGCAGAAGCTTGATGAGAGGTACGTAGGGCAAAATGAGTGATGCTAAATCCGCCCATGGTGGGATCGAGCCCAGGCTCGAGTAAATCGTCAATAGTGACTCCCATTTTGTCGGCGTAATACTTGGCATATTTTCGTAGTAGATTGACGTCGTATGACTGATTGCCAGCTCTGACCAAGGTGTGATTGGTGTAGACAATGATTCGCTTGGCTTCGGTGCAGGCATCGGAATAATTCATGCTGGACCGCTCCATAAATTGACGAATCAGTTGCCAATACAGAAATGCAGGTCGACCTTCGTTGACGTGATAGAGACTAGGATGAATTTCGAGAGCATCAAGCAATTTAACCCCACCTATTCCTAAGATCATTTGCTGACGGACCACATCTTCTTCGCGGCCATGATAAAGGGCCTTGGCAATGCCGCGATCTTCAACAACATTTTGATCCGTATCGGTGTCCAGCAGATACAGTAATCCAGTCCCAACCGTCTTTTGCCAGACGCGGGCCCAGACGTCTTGGGTAGTCAGGTGCACTCGGACAAATAACGGTTGATCTTCTTTGGGGACGTAGACGTGCTCAAATCCTAATTCTATAGGATCAACAGCCATATCTAATTCAGTCTGTCTCCCCTCGGCGTCAATTTTTTGAATGGCTTTTCCGCCCCGATATAAAAGGCCAATGCCTATCAGGGGAAAATGATCATCGGCTGCTTGCTTGAGCGTGTCTCCTGCGAGAACGCCCAAACCGCCCGCATAAATGGGTAAATTACTTTGTAAGCCATATTCGGCACAAAAATACGCAACTGGCCTATCTTTGGAAACGGTAATCATGGGCAGTCGATTCAATGATTGGTAACTTCAAGCTTAGCGTAGCAGGATTTGCCCTAGTGGATCAATTGGGGATTTTGAAACAAAATGACTTGCTCGTCAGCAAAGATAATGGGCCATTTTTCGGTGTTGGCTAAAATTTTGGCGAGGGCGTATTGAGGTTGGATCAAAACGTAGTCGGGATTAATGCGGTCGAATAATTGTTTTGAGCCCGCTTGAGCATAGACCATGGTGGCGTATTCAAGGAAGGGCGAGGTGTTGTCACTTCGATGCCACAGAGTCATACGGCCATCAATCATCGGCTTCATTTCTGGGAGCCGATAGATCAGATAACCACCCAGACGATAGGCGTTCCATAGTTTGCCCTGTAATTGATGATCGCGCATAAATTGCGTGGCTGCTTCGGAGCAATACACTTGGGAATGACAATATCGATTCCAATCTTGTTGAAATATTTGCCTTGGTATAAAGGCAACCAGTGCCCAACTTCCTAAAATAAAACTGATGACCCATGGACCTTTTTGACGGAGAGTGAGGGGGATTTTTTGACTCCATTGAGTGTCTATATATGTTTGGATGATAGGAAGGGACATGAGGAGAAAATATGGAATGAGTCGACGCTGGGTTAGTCCAAGAAGGGTGAGCGCAGCCAGCGGCAAAATGACGGTTCGGGGTTGTTTGGTCATTTTTGCTCCAAGCCACACCACTGCCGTGTACGCAAGCAACAAGATCATGCGAAGACTGGCCAGAGGCCATGGTGACCATTCGTAGATGTATTTTAATTCTGGGGCATTGAAATGGCTGATGGCGGTGGTCCATATGTGATAGGTAAATGGATTAATAAGTGTGGCAAGTGCACATGCACCGAGAAGATAAAGAAGGTGGCGGTCACGCCAGTGAGCTAGGTACACCAATCCCAACAGGCTTATGCCAAGTAAAAATTGACCATGAAGGTTGGCCCAAATCATGAAGATGATGGGGAGAACAAAGAAAGATTTGGAAAAGTGAATCCGTTTTGGTATTGCAATGTAGTGGATGATGAAGCGCCAGAGCAGCGCTGTTCCTAACAAGCTGAAAAAGTCACTTCTCAAACCGGTATTGATCAGCTCATTGCCAAATAACCAAAATAGCACGAGGCCGATACCAGTCCCCCATGACATGGAGGTGGAGAGCAGAATGAAAAGACTGCATGTAATGATAAGTCCGCCCGCAAGAGATATTGCCCAAAACCGATGTCCGCCAAAAAGGGTCGCCACAATCACATCAAATCCCCAGGAATGGTTGACCCATTGATAGTCAGGCATTTGCCAGGAAAATTGATTGTCACGCATGATCTGACCTGTTTTTATATATTGTTCACCGTATTTGAGGTGCCAACCTAGATCGGCATCGCCCAGCGGGTGGGAAAAAAACTAGGCGGACGCGATGAAGATGATAATAAAAGGGAGGGAAAGACGCTTGTGCCAGCTAGTGAATGACGGGTTGTGCATGGATTGATTGTAGTATGGAATCAACGGCGGGGAAACTCCGATTGGTGGTGTATTGGGGGTTTGGTGTACAGGGCTCAATTCGTTTGAGAATCATGGAGCCGGGGATAGTAATCGATTTTCCTTTTGAAAATACTTGGTATGGATTAGTGGACATAATTTGGGTGAATCCAGTGGGAACAATGAGGGTTTTGGGAATGATGTAGTAGTCGGCGGCAGCAGTACCGGGGGGAGGATAATCGAGGGAGTAGAGCGGGGATTGCTGGTTAATACCATAATATCCGGGGGTATACACCCAGTTTCGAGTAGTATCGAACACCCCACATTGGATAGGTTCCGTCGCGAGGCGGTTGTAGAGAGCAAAAATGGGATCGGTGAACAGGATGGGTTGGCCATATACCCGAGATTCTTGGGGAAGCCGGTGAAATATCCCCACTAGCGATATAAGACAGAAAATGATGGTTGCGTATTGCCATGCCAACTTCATTTTTGGGGTTGGTAAGCGAGTGAATTGATGATGGAGAAAGATGGAAAGGAGAATGATCCAGAGCGGAACGAGGATATAGACGAATCGATATTCTTTATGAGCGATCCCACTATGAATGATGAGTATGGCGATATATACGTATTGAAGGATACTCACTTTTGATTTTTGAGGAATAAAGAAAACCGCGAGCCACATTCCTGCAGAGCTGATTGTGAGGGTAATGAGGTAAAAATACCACGGTTGGGTACCAAAGAGCGTGCTGATGCCAGAGTTAAAACTGAGTGTCAGGTTTCGGAAGAGGTGGCTTAAAAAAGTTCCAGTGTAGAACCAATCGACTGCGCCAAATAGTAGCACCACTATGGTGGTGGAACTAATGAGGGCAAGATAGTGTTTGCGCTGGATAAGCGGAAGGCAGAGTACAAGTGCTACGGGGAAAAATTGAGGTCTGAGCAAAAGACCGATGGTAAGGAAAATTGCTGCAAGTGCGGGTTTGCTGTGTTTTCTAAACAAAAAAATGATGGCAATTGCAAAACAATCCACACTCACACTTTCCGTGAGCGCGCGACTAGACATGTAGATGAGTTCGTACCAAACGGATAAGGTGATGGCAGTAAACTGGGCCGCATGCGTCTTGGTGGTGAAGTGGCGCGTGAGAAAAAAGCCGGCAGCGGGAATACTAAGCGACAGGAGAATAAGTATTGTTTGAGGAAAGAGCCGGGATATTTCTGGTGATGTGATGTGAAGCAGGTCAGTAAGCTTGAGTGGAATGGTGAGAAAGAGTGGAAACACAAATGAGCGAAGCCCGTATAGTACATCCCAAGGCTTGAGACCAATGCCGTGAATCAGTCGGTGCGATTGTTCGAGGGATTGAAAAATCTCATCTGGATAATAGATGTGATGACTGGTAAACATGAATATGATCCGCAGCATAAATGCACTGATCAGTGGCAAAAACAGCGGGTGATGGATGATGGTTTTATTTTTCATGGTTACAAAAACCCCGTCCAGTTATACAACAGGACGGGGCAGATAGTCGAGAAACAATCCGTTATTTTTTAAAGATACGTTGGAAGAGGGTCAGCGTTTGAGCGCGACGCTTTTCCATAGCAGTGACCCGATGATCTTTGAGGTGTTGTTCAGCTTCCCAGACAATTAACCGAGTCTTGTCGATCATATCAGGACTGACTGATACACTGGTGGCTCCCCAAGATACGAGTTTTTCGGTGATTTCTGGATAAGTGGAAGGAGCTTGGCCACAAATGGAACAGTTGATGCCGCGGCGTTTGCAGGTGCGGACAATCATTTCCAGCGCCTTGAGGACACCTGGATCGCGTTCATCGTAGACATCAGATACCTGTTCTGAATCGCGGTCACACCCTAAAGTTAACATGGTGAGATCGTTGGAGCCGATGGATACACCATCAATACCCAGATCAATGAATTCATCCAACAAGAAGACGTTGTTGGGAATTTCTACCATCATGTACAGTTGGAAGTTGGAGCGGCGTTGTAGATCATATTTGGCCATCAACGCTTTGATGTCTTTCATTTGTTTGACCGTGCGGACAAACGGAATCATGACATGAAGGTTTTTATAGCCGAATTTGTTACGAACTTTTTTAACGGCATCCAATTCCATGGCGAAGATATCTTCTTCTTTGATATAGCGGCCGCAACCACGATACCCGATTAAGGGATTCGCTTCTTGGGGTTCGTATTTATCCCCGCCTACCAAACCTCGATATTCATTGGTTTTGAAATCGGTGGTGCGGTAAATCACTGGTCGAGGGTTGAAGGCGCGGCAGAAAAATTCCAAGCCTTCAGCCATTTTGTCGACAAAATATTGACGGCGCTTTTGCGCAATTAATTCGCGGGGATGAATACCGATGTATTCGGAGATGATGAATTCTGCCCGCAACAGGCCGACCCCGTCAACGTATTTTTGGGCGATTCCACCAGCCATTTCTGGCTCACCCAGGTTGACGTATACTTTAGTCTTGGTTTTAACATCACGGAGTTTCTTGAAGTCTCGGGGAAGTTTGAGAGCAGTGCGTTTGACTTTCAATTCACCCATGTACACTTCACCTTTTTGGGCGTCGACCGTAACAACGTCACCATTTTTTAGTTTGGTGGTGGCATTACCTGTACCCACAACACAAGGAACACCTAATTCCCGAGAGACGATGGCAGCATGAGAGGTTTGGCCTCCGCGGTCGGTGACAATGGCTGCCGCGCGTTTCATGGCAGGAACAAAATCAGGAGTGGTCATGGGAGCGACCAGGACATCACCTTTGAGGATTTTGTCGTTGTCCTTGGGATCGCGAATGATCACCACTTTACCAGTGATGATTCCGGGACTGGCCGGAGATCCTTTCAAGACTGCTTTGGGGGTTCCTCCCTCGATGTTGGCAATTTCGCCAATGGTGCCCGAGGCCTCGATGGCAGATACCGTGGTGATGGGGCGGGTTTGGACGATGTACAACTTGTCATCTTCATAGGCCCATTCCACGTCTTGGGGTTTTTCGTAGT
>CAZKMY010000009.1:0-24214 GCA_964554085.1 uncultured Pseudomonadales bacterium | reverse complement strand
ATGTACAACTTGTCATCTTCATAGGCCCATTCCACGTCTTGGGGTTTTTCGTAGTGGTCTTGTAATCGTTGACCTAATTTAGCCACTTTGAGAATAATGTCATCACCAACTTTTTGCTTGTCGACTTTGGATTCGGGGACCCGCATTTGTTTGGTAATCCCCTTCTCCTTACTTAACATGATTTTTTGGGTGGAGATTTCTTTTTTGAGGATCATCCATTTTTCGCGATCGATTTCAAAGTGATCAGGGGTAGCCGATCCTTGGACGATCATTTCTCCCAATCCCCAAACTGATTCGACCACGATGGTAAAGGGATCATTGTTGATGGGATTGATGGTGAACATGACGCCGGAGACTTCAGACTGAACCATCATTTGCACGGGTACGGCGATGCCGACTTTGAAATGGTCGAAACCTTTTTGGACTCGGTAAAAAATTGCCCGAGCTTCAAAGAGGGAGGCCCAGCATTTTTGGACTGCCCGCACCACATCTGTATCACCAGAGATATTGAGGTACGTAGCTTGTTGACCTGCAAAGGATGCATCAGGTAAATCTTCGGCAGTGGCTGACGAGCGTACCGCAACTTCTTGATCTTTGTGAGGGAATTTTTGGTAGGCAGCTTTGATTTGATCTGCTAAATCATCGGGCATACGGGCCCGCATGACAATTTCTTTGACGCGTTTACTGACCGCAAACAATTCGTCATTGTCATTTACGTCAAGATCTTTGAGGGCCTCTTTAATTTTGTCGCGAAGGTCATTTTGATCGAGGAAGTAGTAATATGCAGGGGCAGTGACACAGAAGCCATTAGGGACAGGAATACCCGCTTGGGTCATCTCCCCTAAGTTGGCGCCTTTACCACCAACCAACGGTATATCATTCTTCCCAATGTCTTTGAACCAGACTACATGGGGGGCAGCGTTTGACATAGTTCCTCTTCCTCTGATATTTAATATCTGTTTTTCTTACTAAAACAGAGCAGAACCTCCCGAATAGGAGCCTCTTATGTCCATGGTAGAGGAAAATGCAGAGGGGGTCAAATAGATGTTAGCGACGCCAATGACGGACGGCGGGTGGCTGGTGTCTGAGTTGCTGTTGTTGGCGACGTTTCCATACAATAGTAATACTGATAAGTGAGAGGCAAAGGGCGATGAGAGCGCCTAAATTGATCCAAAGAATGCGGTTAATTTTTTCTGAGGACACCACAGGGAGTTGTGTGAAGGGAGTGGATGGAGTAGTGGCGCTGGCGGTAGCGTATCGGGTGGCCAGATATTGGACCACCAATGTTATGTTGGATTCATTTTGATAAGGACCTTCGACCACCGCGATGCCGGTATCGGTATACTCGGGATTAAGGAGATTTTCTTTGTGAGCCGGCGAATCTAACCATGCTTGGACAACTGATTCGGCGGTGGTATAGCCTTTGGCTAGATTTTCGCCGGCAATGGTGTATACATACCCTTCGCTATCGATAAAGTCCCACGGGGTTTGGGTGGGAGTGTTGTGGGCCCAGGCATTGGCAGCCATCATGGCATTGGCCTTGCTTTGGGCTGCGAGCATGAGCTGATTTTGGGGATGAAGGGGCGGAAGGTCATTTTGTTGGCGAATGGCGTTGGTGACGGAGATGATTTCAGCCGCGGTCAGATTTGACGAGGCTCCCCGGACTTCACTGTGATGATCCCACCAGATGCGAGCGGCAAGATAGACAGGAATCAAGCTGACGCTCATGCCAAGTAGGATGGGGATAAAAAATGATTTCTTGTGCTGATGAGCAGGTTTTGCTATAACATGGGGCATAGTATTACTGTAACGCGTTTTACCTATGTTTGACAGAATTTTATTACTCTTGTTGGTATTGTTACTCCCCTTGGGCATTTTAGCCAGTCGGGCAATAACGGGAGAGGTGTCGTTTGCGGGTAGCCCATCAGCTCAGTTACAGGAACAGCAGATAACTGAATTGGTTCAGAAATTAACCCAAAATGCTGCCGCCCCCTCTCAATCAAATTCGGGACCAGATTTTACGATTACGGCCGTGTTGCTGGCGTCAGAGTCGGGGCGCTTAAAGATTGTGGGGATGGCACCGCAGAATCAAGAGTTGTTGTGGGTATGGACAGCAAGCAGCGATTCCAAGCAGAAAAAAAGTACCAATGCATCGGCTGCTGCACAACCCATTTGGGATGGACCGTTGGTGATTCAGCCTCAAGTGGGTGGGTTGTTTACGGTGGAGGTGGATGTATCGGTGATGGCAGGAATTGTGGAAGTACGCTTGGAGCAAGGGAAGTCCACATCGTTGGTTCGATTTGATTTGGCAAAGAACACCCAATTGTTGAATTAGTTTTAGTATTCCGCGGTGATGTTGTATACCAGGGTGCCAACATAGGCGTCGGTGGGTTGGTGAGAGTTGGTTTCCAAAGCATAGGTGACGTAGGCGCTGGTGCCACTGTCAATACCGGTAGCTTGCATGACTTTACAATTGGTGGTGCCGATAGCGCCAAATTTTCCTGATGCATTGCTCCAATTGGGAACACGGGTGTCTGAGGTGTTGCCACCAAACCAGCCGGTGTTGACGTTGGGGGTAGAGCCATTGGGTGAGGACCAGCTGTGAGGATCATCCCAAGTATAGGGAAATTCCTGAATGACATTGGCAGGGTAATTGCCCTGCAGGGTATACAGCAACTTGGCGGTGACGTTGTACCCATATGCTGCTGTAGTGCGGGCAGTCAGTTTGTGGGCCAAGTATTGCACGGTTGAGGGCGAAACATTACCAAATTTGAGCGAGGTAGGTAGGGTGGAGTTGGTGGTGGTAATACCATTGGTCAGGGTATTGTTGGCAACTCCTTCCACTTTGAAGGTGAGCTCTGGATAGGCAATCAAAATGACAATAAGTCGGCTGGAAGTGACGGTGGTGGTGCCCGTGGCACTGTTTTTAATCTCGGTGTCCAGGTTTTTGGTGGCAGTGGGGATATAGCTGCTCAGTTCACCTGATCGAAGCCGGGTATAGTCGGTATTGGTGGTGGATAGTTCAGTGTGGCTGACGGCAGCGTTGTCGCTGACGTTAAACAGTCGGCTGTAGGCAGTGTCGGTGGTGGTTTTTTGGGTGGATTCATAATAGTAGTTAAAGATGGCTCCGCTCAGATGAGTGGGCGTGAATTCAATGGGGTAGGCTTGGGCAGTGTACGTATCATCAGTATCGGTGACGCTGGTGTTGACCATTTGGTAGGACATTTCCGTGATGCTTAGGCCCATGCTGTTACTTTGATTGAGGATTAATTTGGCGTCTGCCAGCGAGGTGGTGGAGGCATCAGCAACTTTGACACAGACATAGTAGGTGGTGTTGTCGGCAAGCGTAATAGCGTTGGAACGGATGCGGTTATAACTACCTTCGGTAGAGCTGACCTCGCTGCCACTGGCGATCCCCAGACAGTTACTGGAGGTGGACAGGGCGGCATAGGCGGTGCCCGATCCACCGATAGAGGCAAGAGTGGCTTCGAAGTAAACCGTGGGGGTGGGGGCATAATTCCCTGCGCTGTAGCGGTACAGTTTTGGGCTGTTGACCAGTTCGTAGACGGTATTGGTGGAGACGGTAGGACTGGCCAAATCGACTTGGCTTTGGGTAGCGGTGAGGGGGGTGGCCGACTGCACAATGACAAGGCGAGCAATTTTTATTTCCGCCGTGCCACTCTCGGCATCAACCAACATTCTGACTGTGTAATCGGTATCATCGGTCAGATTGGCGGTGATGGCATCAGAACGGACCAGCGTGTACTCGGTGTTGGTGGTGGTGATGGTGGATCCGGTGACAATGGTACCACCGGAAGTGTATAGAGCCACACTGGCTCGGGCATTGCCATTGGTACAATCGGTACAACGGATGAGGGCTTCAAAATAGACGGTAGAGTCAGGAAATTGGTTGCTGTCCCATTGGATAATTCCCCAGCTACGGTCTGCGGGGTAGGCGCTGTCGGTGGCAGTGGTGGCATAGGCGAGGTTAAGCAGGTTGATGTGTTGCTCGATACCAATGGCAGCCACTGGCTGGGAGGCGGAGAGCATGCAACACACCCCAAAAAACAACCCAACCATAATTTGGCGTATAGATTGATTCATAGATCTACAAACTATCATAACGTAAACTGACAAAACCAAAAAGACTCCTTGTTTAGGGGAGTCTTTTTGTTTTACATCCCGGACGTAAAAAAGGGAATTGAAAGTCAGCGTAAAAACGCTGTGTAGTTCAATTCGATTTAGTACGTCGGCAAAGCATTGTACATAATTGTACCTTCATATGCATCGGCGGGTTGGAATTGATCCACCTCGATTGCATATGTGACATAGTTAGGTGTCAGGCCACTGTCAGGTGAGCCTTTCTGCATAACTATGTTTTCCGTGTCATCAATGGCACCAAACCGAACGATGGAAGTGTCACTCCAGTTGGCGACATCCAGATCGTCGATATGAGCACCGATCCAGCCTGAATTCTCATTTCTGATTTGAGAAGTTGGTTCAGACCAAGCTCCTGGGGAATCCCAGCTCGTAGTGAATGGATCAATGTTGTTGACCGCGTAGACGCCAGTCATTTGATTACGCATCATTGACGTGACGGTGTAGCCACCCTGCGTGTTGGTGGTGACCCAAAGTGCATGAGTAGCATATTTGGGAGTACCAACATCCAAGTTGCCAAAAGGTAACGTGGTAGGGGTGGTGGTCACCGATGATTGAACACCATTGGTATAGGTTAAACCTGCTCCAACACCAGTAACGGTGAATTTGAAGGTAGGATCAACGGTGGCGGTTACAGTGACTTGTTCTACGATGGTATATGTACCGACACCATCATCGACTAAGTTGAAACTTTCGTCGTAGGTTGAGATACGTACAAAACATGTATCACTATTGTTGAGTGCGTCACCATCACAGTTTGATGACAAATCACCATTTTCAATTTTTGTCAGTTGTACTGATAAATCATCACCAGCAGTAATATCAACACTATCGCCGGCTCCGGTCCAGTCTAACTGAACGGTGTTTACATTTTGTGTAATGCCCCAATCTGCACCATCAACTGCGCCTAAATCACCATCAAATGTACCCTTTTCAGCGATAGATACATCGCTTTGAGGAGGGACACACGCGCCAGAAGCAGTGGTACACCATTGGAAACGGATACGAGCAATTGTGGCACCAGTGGTGTGTTTGAAGTAGATGGTCTCTGGAGCGACAATACCGGGACCAGAGTCATCCATAGTGATACGAACGTCTTGTAGTTGGGCTGCTTGTGCAGGAGCGACGGCCACGAGACCGACAACCGCGAGCAGGGAAGCAACCATTACTTTTAATGTTTTCATAGTTTATTTGTTTCACCTCCCTTCCGTTTTGAGTGTGGTTGTTAAAAACCACGATGCAGGATAAACCTGCACTAAGATCCATAGTACGGATTTTTTTACTAGCTTGTCAATAGTCAGTGCATTTAAGCTATACTACTGTGTAGTCATGGAAACGTATATTCACGTAAAGCCAATCAAGATAGATGAAGCACCACCCGAAGCAGAAGTGGGCCTGTTGTCCACGTTTATGGCGGTTGCCAAACGGTCGTGGTGGCAATATATCGTGGGCAAATCGCATAAACACCTCAGTTTGGAGGTGGCGTCAGTCAATCAACAGACCGCGTTTCAGATGGCGACTCCACCCGAGACTGAGAGCTATTTTGTCAGCCAATTGTTGTCGCATCACCCGCAATTGTATATTCATCAAGATTCACAAGATATGCTGGCTCCTCTGCTCACCATGCCAGCGGTGGCGGTGGCAAATTTAAATTTGACCTCAGGTGGAACATTGCCCATCAAAACCAGTACCAAGGTAGAAGACGTCCCTTTGTTTGGAGGAGTGTTGGGATATTTGGGCAAGGTGGCAGTAGGAGAAGGAGCGGCTGTTCAGTTGATGATTCGGATGGCTAACCAGCGCCATTGGATGAATCGGGTTCGAAATGGGATGACTCACACCGATGCAGAAGGGGCCGTGATTACCAGTCCGTACAAAGCGATTATGGAGCAAAAAATTGCGGCTCCGATTGTGGAGGCGCAACTCAGGTTGGTGTATGGAGCGCAAACGATGGAGTTGGCCCAGGTAAAACTACGAGAATTGGCGGGAGCCTTTGGTGTGTATAGTCTAGCTGAGGGAAATGGGCTGGTGATGAAGAAAGCGGCAGGAAATCGTTGGTTAATCAAGTTGACAGAGCGGGAGTTTGATTGGCATCAGCCCACCATGGCGCTAAATCTGAATGAAGTGGTGTCCCTGTGGCATGTGCCCGGTATGTCTTTGTCGCATATATCCAATATTGATTGGGGAAGGACATTGGTATCAGAAGCCCCCAACGATTTATCGGTAGCAGAAGCTATCGATGACGAACAAAAACAGCATGTGAATTTCTTTGCCAAGACTGGGTGGAGGAATCACGAAGCGGTTATGGGGATTGGACGGGAAGATCGTACCAAGCATATGTACATTATTGGAAAGACGGGCGCAGGTAAGTCTACCTTGATTGCTAATATGGCCATCAACGATATCCGCAATGGTGAAGGGGTGGCGGTGATTGATCCTCATGGTGACTTGTCGGAAATGATTTTGGATTATATCCCGAAGCGCAGGATGAATGATGTGATTTATTTGGATCCAACGCTATCTGATGAACGGGCGTTTTCCCTCAATTTATTTGATATTGATGGCACCTCGCACACCGATGTGGTGGCGTCCGGGATCGTGTCAGTGTTTTACAAGCTGTACAGCTACTCATGGGGGCCACGGTTGGAATATATTTTGCGAAATGTCATTTTGACACTGCTGTATACGGGTGAGGCTACGTTTGCGGATATTCCACGGTTATTAACAGACAAACGGTTTAGGGCTGCGGTGGTGAATCAAATTTCGGAGCGTGATCCCCTGCTCAGAGATTTTTGGATGAACGAGTTTGAACAGATGAATGATAAATTGCGAACTGATGCCATTTCCCCCATTTTAAACAAGGTGGGTCAATTTTTGTCATCGCAGCGGATCCGGCATGTGGTGGGGACGCGGAAATCGACGTTTTCACTGCAAGATGTGATGGATCAAAAGAAGATTCTCATCTTAAATTTATCTCAGGGGCGGTTGGGTGAGGATACCACCGCACTACTCGGGGCGATGTTTATTACCAAGATTCAGTTAGCAGCCATGCAGCGGGTGGGTCGACCAGCCGAGCAACGGCCGGATTTTTACCTCTATGTCGATGAATTTCAAAATTTTGCTACCGGATCGTTTACCAAGATTTTGTCGGAGGCGCGTAAGTATCGCTTGAACTTAATTATGGCCAATCAATATATTGGTCAAGTGGAAGAAGGGGTGCAAAAAGCAATTTTTGGGAATGTGGGCACGTTATCCACCTTTGTGGTGGGTGCGGGAGATGCCGCGGCGCTAGCCCGAGAATTAGGCGGGACATACACGGAAGAAGATTTGGTGAATTTAGGCAAGTTTGAGATTTTGATCAAGATGTGTATTAACGGATTAACCTCTTCTCCTTTTGCTGCTACGACACTCCCCTTACCTGCGGTGGTGAATGGGAATAAAGAAAAAATCATCCGGTTGTCGCTGGAAAAGTATTATCAAAAGGTTCAGTAATTTTTAGGTTTTTGAACGTTCGAGGCTGGATTCGAAGCCGAGGATAATGCTGACTTGGTTTTGGCGGACGCGAAGAATGCCACTTTCGATATCAATTTCTTTGACTTTGCCGTTGGTGGGTTCGATATGAATTACTCCCTTAACCAGCTCGGAATAAAGAGGGGTGTGGTTAGGGAGGATGGCTAATTCCTGCATAATTCCCGGTACAGTCACTTTAGAGGCTTCGGTTTCAATCAGGACCCGGTCTGGACTGACGACTACCACATGGAATGAATTAACTAATGAATCAGGCATACTATTTCATTTTCTGAGCTTTGGCCTCGGCCTCGCCGATGTTGCCGACCATGAAAAAAGCTTCATCGGAAATGTCATCATATGATCCGGATAATATTTTTTGAACTCCAGCTACCGTTTCTTCCCGGGTGACGTATTTGCCGGGATTGTTGGTAAACTGCTCAGAGGTGTAAAACGGTTGGGAAAAGAACTTGTTAAGTTTTTTAGCGCGGTTAACCACGACTTTTTCTTGTTCGGACAACTCTCCCTCTCCCAAGATGGCAATGATGTTTTGAAGCGAACGGTATCGTTCGAGAATTTTGTTGGACTCTTTCAAGGCTTTGTAGTGGGATTCGCCCAAAATATCCTTGTCCAGACTGGAGCTGGAGGCAAGTGGATCCATGGCGGGGTAAATTTTTTGCTGGGCAATTTTTCGATCCAACACGACCACGGAGTCCAAGTGAGAAAAGATAGCTTGAATGGCGGGGTCGGAAAAGTCGTCGGCTGGGACATATACCGCTTGCACGGAGGTGATAGACCCCCGGGGGGTGGAGACGATCCGTTCTTGAATTTCACCCAGTTCAGAGCTCATGGTGGATTGGTACCCGGTTTCGGAAGGAATCCGCCCCAGCACCGTGGAGATTTCCGCACCAGCCTGAATGAACCGGAAAATATTGTCAATAAACAAGAGAATTTCTCGCCCAGTCAGATTACGGAAGTACTCGGCGATAGTGACTGCGGTGAGTGGGGTCCGGTACCGCATGGTGGGATACTCATTCATTTGCCCTAGGACAACCGCCACATTTTCAAACACGTGTGTTTCTTCCAGGGTCAGATACAGATCAGTCCCCTCACGGGTACGTTCCCCCACTCCGCCAAAGACTGATTTGGTGCCGTGTTTGACGGTGGTGTTGTGGATAATTTCAGTTACCAATTGAGTTTTACCCACACCGGCGCCGCCAAAGAAACCGATTTTGCCGCCTTTTAAAAAGGGAGTAAAAAAGTCAATGGCTTTGATACCGGTCTCGATGATTTCACTGGCAGGCTTGACTTCGCTAAATGCGGGACTCTTAATATGAATCGGAGCGTATTCGTTGGTCATAATGGGGCCCCGCTGGTCAATGGGTTCGCCAAAGACATTGACGATTCTGCCCAAGAGTGCTTGACCTACCGGGATGTTGAGCACATCCCCGGTGTCCACCACCGCCAGGCCAAGTTGCAGGCCAGAAGTGGGCTGCATCGACAGACAGCGGACGGTGTGGTTGGTAAGGTGTTCGTATGCTTCCAAGACCAATTTCCGATCTGTTTGAACAACGAGCGCATTATTGATTTTGGGTAAATCTATAGGGAAATGCACATCAACCACTGACCCGGTCATGGCGACAATCCGACCCGTATGGTGGATATTCGCAGTCTTGCCTGATGCTTCGGTATTCTGATTCGGTTGAGGCATATATGGTCTAGTGTAAGCTATTTTTTAGTGTTTGTCCCAGAGAGCGCGGCCCGCTTGCACTTCTTGAATCTTTTTATCCACCAATTTTCGGCGGGCTTTGTTGTATTGCAACTGCAGATCAGCCATAAGATTTTTGGCATTGTCTGAGGCAGTTTGCATGGCAATCATTTGAGCTGTGTAGAGTGAGAGGCGTGAATCCAAAATTTGTTGCCTAAAGAGAGCATAGCGGAGCTTGGCAGTGGTAGACGCGATGAGATCATCAAGATTGGGCTCGAATATATATTTACCTTCAGTTTGGGCTTTTTGGGCTTCGATTTCCACGATGTGGGGAACGGCAAGTTCGATAAACACCACATCGTGAGTGGTGGTGTTGATGTATTTTGAGTACACCAAATATATTTGATCATAGTAATAGAACATACCGATAAGCGGTTTGAGATGTTCGATGTTGACTTCTTCTGGAATGTTGAAGGGATAAAATTTAACCCCGTATTTTTTCGCTGCCCGCTTGAAGTATTCTTGACCTTTTTTACCAATCACAAAGTAATCGTGGTCGGGGTAATCAGGGACGATGTTTTCCAGTTTACGGACGATATCTGTGTTGTAGCTACCGCACAGACCTTGGCTACTGCTGATGACAATGATGGCGGAGCGTTTGAGATGTTTTGAGGCGGGAGTCGATGTGTTGGCAATACGGTCTCGTTCCAGTGCTTTGGCTTTTTCCAACTGTAGCTCGCGCAGAATTAGGGTAGATTCTTCCACAAATCGTCGGGCAGCCACCACGGCATTACGCAATTTCACCATGCGACCAGCGGCAATTTGTTGCAAGCTGGAAGCAAATGAACCTACCGAATTGACGACGCCTTGTTGTTCTTTAATGGCATTGATGGTGGCCATATAGTTCCTACTTAGACTGACGGTATCGGTAATTTAAATTGACGGCAAAACGAAACAAAAATGGTGTCCAGATGGGGATCAATACTCTCCAGATTTTTTTCCGTGAGGATTTTTTCATCCAAGGCTTTGGTGTCTAATGATCGCAAGTACGGAATAAATTCCTCTTTAAACTGATCCACCTGATACAGTTCCCAGGCATCCATGCGGGCGGAACAGGCAATGGCCAATATAGTTACCTCTTCAGTGGCAGAGAGATTGTATTTGGAATCTTGTGCAAGAATTTCTTTAATCCGCTTACCCCGTTTAATATCCCGAATCGTTTCGTCACTAACTTCAGTATTGATGGTTTCGTAGGATTTGACTTCGTTATATCGGGAGAGAATTCTGCCGGCTAATTCACCCACTTTTTGAAGGAGTTTGAATTGGACTTTGCCACCAATACGGGACACGGAAGCTCCGGAATTCACGGCCGGCATAATGCCTTCGTGCATGAGGTTGGCATCCAGGAGGATATGACCATCAGTGATAGACATAAGGTTGGTGATAATGTAATCAGAGACATCACCGCTTTGGGTTTCGGCGATGGGGAGGGCGGTGAGTGAACCGCCACCAAGTTTGGGAGTTAGTTGTGACGCACGCTCGAGTAACCGGGAATGGAGAAAGAAAATATCGCCGGGATAGGCATCGCGACCTGGAGAGCGTTTCAACAGTAGTGATACTTGACGATAAGATTTGGCTTGTTTGGATAGGTCGTCGTAGACAATCAGGGCATGCTTGCCGCCATACATATAGTATTCACCCAAAGCTGCACCGACATAGGGAGCCATGTATTGAAGGGTGGGAGGATCATCGGAGTGAGAGATGACCATGGTGGTGTAGGAAAATGCTCCCCGGGCTTCCAACATTTGGGCGGTAGCTTTGGCCTTGGCAGCCTGCAATCCGATACCGACGTAAATACAAAATACTTTTTGGCCTTTTTGATTGCAGATAATGTCGATCATGGTGCGGGTTTTGCCTGTTTTCCGGTCGCCAATAACCAGTTCTCGCTGTCCCCTACCCACCGGAATAGTACTATCGATCACCATGAGGCCGGTATGCATGGGTTCGGTAATAGGAACACGGTCAATCACACCAGGAGCGGGAAATTCCACATCCCGTTTGGCTTTGGAGTGTATAGGGCCCTTGCCATCAAGCGGCTGTCCTAAGGGGTTGATGACCCGCCCCAACAGCTCTTTACCCACGGGAATACGCAGTTTATTGCCGGTAGCTTTGACTTGATCGCCTCGCTTGATGGTGGTGTAGTCACCCAAGACCACAGCTTCGATATGATCTTCGGAAATGCCCAGTGTGAGTGCTTTTTGAACGTCTTTTGATGTTTGAATCTCGACTACATCTTCCATTTTGACTTTATCCAAGCCGGTCACATGACAGACGCCATCACCAACATAGGAAACTTCGCCGATTTGAGCAACTCGAAGTGAATCGGTTTCTTCGTCAGGAAATGAAAAATCGAGTAGCTTGGGGAAGGAAAGTTCGTCAGGATTGGGTGGCTCAATTTTGGTGGGCTCTGGATGATTAAAGGTGACGGTTTCGTAGACCTCTTTGAATGCATCCTCGATGGTGGTAGTTAGTTTTGCCATAGTAGTCGTGCTATTACTTTACACTTCAAGGTCGTATCTACCCACCAGTTTAGTGGTCTTTTCCAAGGAAGCAAGCCATTCACGTTGGAATTGTTGGAACTTGGTTCGAAGGGAAAAATCAAAAACATAATTATCAATTTTGACTTGGATGCCTCCAAGTAGACTGGGGTTTAATTGATGGTTTATCACCACTTTGTAGCCGAATTCTTGAGTTAAATCTTGAGAAATCATCCGAAGTTGATTGGAGGTGAGATTGACGGCAGTGGTAAGGTGAAGGACGCTGGCGGTCTGGGTCGTGCGCTGGAACTGTTGAATGAATTCGTCGAGATAATCAATTTTGTCACTATCAAAGAGCCAAATGTCATTGGCGCCGATTACGTCAGAAAAAAAAGAGCTGACGATGGGATTTTCAATACCGCTCAGGAGATAATTAAGCTGACGTTTTTTTTGGGACAAATTGAGTGAGCCATCAGTGACAATTTTGGCGGCATGGGTTTTCAGGTGTCTGTCTTGGGCAATATTTTCCAGAGTAATAGAAACTTCATTGAGGACGGCGGTGGTAAAAATATGTGATAGTAGTTTGTCGGCTAAGGCCTGAGTGCCTGATTTTTTCATATACGGGATTTACTTTGTTTGACTTCATTCAGGGCATTCATGATGATTTTTTCATGTTGTTCAGGGGTAAGACTGACTTCAACGACTTTTTGGGTGATAGAAATGATAAGTTTTACCAGATTTCGTTCCACTTCACGCATACGTTCGGCTTTGTATTGTTCAATTTCCGCATCAGCTTGGGTGTAAAAATCGGCAACTTCGGTTTTGGCCTGAGCCAAGATGTCGCGCCGTTCTGATTTGGCATCATCGACAATTTGGTTGTATTCTGCTTGTGCTTGAGTTTCGAATTCTTCGGCAATTTTTTGAACCTTTTTGACCACTTCCAATGCCTGGCTAATCTTGATGGAGGCTTCTTGAGAAGCTTCTTTTTTGTGGGCCTCAAGCTGGTCCTTGGCAGATTCCAGAAAACTACTCAGTTCTTGTTCATGTGTTTTGGAGCGCCGCAAAAAATACAGCACCAAAATGATGATGTAAGCAACAGTTAGACCGGTATAAATTAACCACGGAGACATGGGCAGCCCTTCATATGCGTCCTATTACCTCTTTATTACTGTAGCAGTGATATACGGATAAAATCAATGTTTACTTGATGATGATGGTGCTGGCGAAGACCGCGAGTGAAGCGGCAATGACAAAAACGATTAAACTGACGTAGAGATTGGCTTGCAGCCTGCCTTTGGCAAAGGGGTTGCGGCCAATGGCCTCCAGGCCCTTACTGGCCATAATGCCACCTCCAATACTGGCACCCAGAATCCCAAACCCAGCCGCAAGTCCGGCACCGATATACCGGACCACTACGTATTTGTCCATGTTTTGACCAATCATCAATTCATTAATTTTGGCGGATACGGAGGCGCCCAATACATCGGCAAAGCCTCCCCCACTACCACCAAATCCCAACTGACTTTTCTTGGGGTCTCCGGTCACTTCAAAGACATTGGATACGCCCACCATACCATCACCCGCCACTGTGATGGAGACCTCGGGATTGCTGGCATTAATGATGGCTTGAATGTACCAAATGCCGTTTTCACTTGGTTGAACAACGGCAGGATCAATAGTGCCGGTGGTGTCGGCAAGCACCAAGGGACCGTTGTAGGTGGTGATGAAATTATTCTGCATGTCCTTGGCAGCGACAGAGATGGTAAATGGCTCCCCTACCCGTTGTGGGCTGGCAATATCTTCGATCACGAGTCGTCGGTTCAATCCAGAACCAACGCTACCGGCAATATTAGCGGTTCGGGTAATGTTCCCTTGGGTAGCGGTGACCGTAACGGTGCCAACTCCGGCATCAGAACCGGTAATGACCGCGCTGTTTGGGCCCGTTTGAGTTACCGTGCCCAAATCTCCCGTAGTGCCAAAATCGTAACTGACTCCTGATACAGGATTGCCATAATAATCCGTTCCTTGAGCCACGATAGGAATGCTCAAGCTGCGTAAGAGCGATAGCACTTCTGGTTCAACCTGAACATTGTAGAGAACACCCGTGACAGGAGTGGGGGTAGCCGATGCAGATGATGTGAGTCCGGTATTTATATTTTCAATTGAAGCGCTTCCCGTTTGAACATTCACAATACTGACACTGGCAGTAGAACCCACAGTTCCGGATACTGCCTTGATGGTATTGGAAAAACTACCCAAACTGGTGCCGGCGGTAAAGACACCAGCGGTGTCGATGGTGCCACCGCCATTTTGCACTGACCAGGTGACGGCAATGGGGGTGATTTGGTTGTAATACAGGTCATAACCTACTGCGGCAAAGGGCATATGAGTCCCAGAGGGAACGATGGTGATCGAGGGGTTGATGGATAGGGAAATTAAATTTGAAGGGACGGCTGTTTCGGAAAAGGTAACGGTATGTTGAAAGCCTGAGGTGAGATTGGCGGCAATCAGGTAAATGCCGGCTTTGGTGCCCAAGGTAAAGGTGGTGGAGACATACCCATTTGCATCGGAACTTTGACTATTGTTGGTAATGCTGTAATTGGCAGCGTTGGTGGGGATACTGATGACAGAAAAATTCACTCCTTGTCCAGGGATGGGGTTGGAGTACGGATCACTGACTTTGGCGCGCAGGGCAATGGGAAGTTGGGTGCCGACGGTTTGGGTTTGGGCATTGCCAGCGGAAATGCTCAAAAAACCCATGCGACTATCAGGATTGATAGTGAGTGCGTCGGATTGGCCGACGATAGAATTGAATGAGGCAGTGATATGGTCGGCAGTGGATGCTTTGGTGATGTAGACGGTCCCGCGCCAAACACCTTGGGTGAAATTCCCTGTTTGGGTGGGATAGAGGGTGCCGGTTTCATCGATGATGTTGGCGATGCCCGTGTATCCCAAATCCACATCCCCATTTTCGTCAAGCGCAGTAATGGTGATATCAAAAGGGACGCCCGCGATCTTGGGGCTGCCAACATTAAGGTTATCAAGTGAAAAAGAGGTAGTCACGGCTTGAGCGATTGTACTGGTGGCACACCAAAATATACCCACAAGGGCAAGGCTAACAATCCACCGTAACTGATGAAAGCTTGTTGGCAAGTGCATGATTTTTGGTCTATGATCAATATACTATTTATCACCTCTATCAAGCAATGCAAAGGGTTGATTGGCAGTGTTTGTAAATGCGCATAGTCAAGTTGATCGGGAAGCACTTCGTACCCACGTGTTGGCGCGGTTGACGGAGCTGAAAAAAACGGCGGATGTGGTATGTATCGATAGGGTTTCGTTTTGGGAACGAGTCGAGACTGCAGCCAATCAGTCATTGGGTGATGAAAAACGCTTGGTGGTGGCTTTACTGCATCAGTTGGTCAGATTGCCTCAATACATAGAGACGTGGATCGAGACAGCTGTTGATTCGCCAGAGCGGTTTGAATTTTTTGTACTGTCGAAGGCGCACGAATTGGGAAGTAATGATCAGCAGAAAGACTATTATTGGGCGCTGCAAATTCGTCATGATCAATTGGTAGCGCTGGTGCGCGTGCTGGACATGTTGATGGACAAATTAAAATTATGGACTAGTTTACGCCCTGCCCAATTATTTGATGATCCGGTCTTTGCGGGATTGGTGGAGTGCGGGGTGGAGGATCAGGTATATCTTGAAGCCGAGAAAGTGTATCGAGAGCGGCAACAAATTACCGGTGAATCCCGAGGTTAGGTATGGTTAGCCAGGAAGTGCGGGAAATTGAAAAGCGGATTAGTTTGTGGGGTGGATATCGGGATGAACTGATTGCCACGGCAATGACACTATCTTTGTTGGTGCTGGGAACTTTTTTGCTTACCGAGCGAATGATTACCAAGCCAGCTGCTTCAGTCGCACCTGCATTGTCTCAGGCGATTGCATCAGCTGTTCCTCAAACGTTGGGAGTCCAAGATGTGGCTGTGCCGGCAACTATGTCAGCAACGCAGCTGGACACGTTGAAACAATATACTCAGGCAGCATCCACTGCAACTGAGGGGGCGGTGGTTCACTCGGAAGTCCCCTATGGTGAACCCGGAACATATGATTTTTTGGAATACTCTATTGAATTTTCCAATCCACGAATTTCGTTTGATCAAAAGACAAATGGGAAACGGCAATTATTGGTGGACATTTTGTTGGTCAACAAAACCGTAGCAGAAGGCATTGATGTGCGGATGACGGCTTCGATTATTAAGGACGGAAATGTAATTGTGAAAGAAGCCGCATTGTCGATACCCGATTCACGGGCGTTGGGGAAAGGCGAGACGCTCAGAACCACTGCATCACTTGGTTTGATTGATGCGACGGATGTGCGTGAATTAAAATACAAACCAGGACATAATTTAGCTTCAGCATCGCATTTTTTATATCCATGATCACGTTATTGAAGAAACTATTTTATACGGGAATCAACACCCTTGGGAATCGGTATGTTGAGGCGTTTTTGGTGGTAGCAATGACTCTAGTGGTGTTGGGATTAAAAACATCGAGCCATGCAGTAAATTTTGCAGATTCGAATGATTTGTTGTTGGCTGCGGAGGCGATGGGGTTGGCTCATCCCCCTGGGTATCCGCTGCTGATTCTGTTATTGGCAGGTATACAGCATTGTTTTAGTAATATCTCGATGGTGGTGATATCCGGGTGGGTGTCCGCAACTCTAATGGGATTGGCGGCTGGGCTTATTTTTCTCATCATCGGCGATATGGTCCGACGGATTAAACCGTCATTCTCCCAAGATGTGTCGATTATTGTTCCCGTTCTGTTATGGTTGACTACCCCGCTCAATTGGGTGTTGGGAACGGTTATTGAGGTGATGCCTTTTGGTATTGTCTTGATACTGTTGGGAACATTTTTCTGTGTTAGAAAAATGTACGGATGGGCAGCTTTTTTTAGTGTATTGGCTAGCTTACATCATCCATTGTTATTACTCTTGACGGGCAGTGTTTGGGTATATTCTTTACTCCTGACTCGTTTCCAAACAAAACGGCTGATACGGATGGGATTAGGGGCCGGAGCCGCTCTCTTGTTCGTGGTCATAAGTTATTGGACGGTGGCACATGCTGCCCCAAAATACTCATGGGAAATACCACAGTCCTTGAGTGAGTGGTGGCAGATGTTTACTCGACAAACATATACAGAGTCAGGGTCGGCAATCGAAATGTTTAATCAAGGAGCGAATATTTCGGTTGGAATGGAATCAATTGGTTTATGGACGAAATGGTGGTTGTGGGATCAGTGGGGATGGCTCATGGGAATTTTCTGTGTGGTTGGTATCGGCTCCCTCATCTATCTTCGACAAAGGAAATGGTTAGGGATTATTGTTGGTTTGTTGATGGTGTATGGCCCGGGGGTTGCGTTTTATGTCAAACATCCGGCAACATTTAGGTTGACGGAAACCGCCATATGGTGGGGTACTGCATTGCGAGAGCGGATGTTTTATATTTTTCTTCTTCTTCTGCCTTTTTTGGCATTTCTGGGTGTATATGTGTTGTTGAAGCCGTTGCAGAAACGGGTGTGGGTGCAGTGGGCCATATTGTTCATATTGTTGATAGTGTGCGGATGGCGAGTTGGGGGTCAGTTTAGCCAGGGTTCGATGGATACAGGGGCGAATGCAACGGCAGTGTATTCTGAACAAGTACTGACTTCATTACCAGAGAAAGCGATTTTGGTTGCCCAGACAGACGAGGTATTTAATTTTTTGTATGCTCAGTTGGCACTTCATATTCGTGAAGACGTATCAGTCGTTCCGGTGGGGATGGTGCTGGAGCCGATAAAATGGCGTTCATCCAACCTGACAACAAAGGGGTTTACCGATAATCAACAGGCATATGTAGTAGATATAGTTACTACGGCGTTACGTCAACAACGTCCTGTATATTTATATGCGGTGGATGCGGAGATATTGAGTTATTTAGGTTTGGAGGGAAATCCATTTTATGGTGTTCCTGAAGGATTGTTGCTCCGGGTTGTGATGGCACCGCCTACCCTATTGCCGGACGCTGATTATGGTATATCTGTTCAGCTGGCCCCGATAAAGACGCGGGCTGACAATTGGTTTAAAGGATTTCGAGCACATTTAGCGACTCTTCATACACAACAAACGTATTATTTAGCCCGTTTAGGATTTAAGGATCAAGCAGAATGGCATGCAACAATCGCAAAAAATTTATTTTATGAGTCGGCAAGCAGGCAGATTGTTGATTCAACACTTCAGGTGGGATGGGCGCGTTTTAAAACAGAACAAAGTTATTGGGGGTACAAGCCGCTTATGGTTGAGGAGTGGCAACAGCGCGCGACTACGGCGTCTCGAGAACGAAAATATGATGAAGCGGCATATTTTTCTAGCCGAGCGGCATTATTGCGGGCTGCGTTAGGAAGGTGATTTGCCGCGGTTCAAGGTGTAGGTAGGAAGTTCGTGAAGAAACACAGCGGGACAATCTTCAACCAGGAAGCGTTGAAAATCTTGATAAATTTCTTTCCGTCTTTCTTGATTTGTTTCCTTGCGACCATCTTCAAGTAGTTTGTCAATTTTGGGGTTTTGATAGTGAGAAATGTTGGTGCTTTGAGTTGAATGCCAGAGCGGATATTGGTCAGGATCATCGGGAATTTGCTGTCCAATCAACAAAACCTGATAATCGTTTGTGTCGGGAAATGGAACGATTTTTAATTGAGCTTGAACGCCAATTTGGTTCCATGCTTCAATAATGCGTTCAGCCATATCGACGTATGCGGGAGTGGTAGTCAGGGTAAGGGAAAGAGCAAACTGAGAATTGGCTTTTTGTAATTTGGTAAATGTCGCTTTGGCAGTATCTAGACTTTGAATATACGGTTTGACTTGAGGATTGTAGGCCCAGGAAAATCGGCTGATGGGGCTCAAGATTCGGGAATCATCAGTTTTCTTGGGAGTAGCGTACGCTAACATTTGGCGGATTGATTTATCCTGTAAGTCTTTATTGGCTGTATTAAAGAAAAGAGCGAGATATCGGTTTGAGGCCGGATTTTTTGTCAGGGTTACATTTTGCCAATCTTCAAGGTAGGGAGCGGTGCTATTTTCAATTTTATCGATATGACCGAGTTTAAAGGCAGTGAGTGCTTCTTCCTCGGTGGCGAAAAAATGGTAAATCAGGGTTGAGCCGGGTGATGTCAGGGTAACTGTTTTTAATCGTTGGTTGGTTGTCTGGACATTTTGAAAGGTGTAGGTGTTTAGACCAATAATTTCAGTTTTTTTCCTGATGAAACCAACTTTCTTTTTGCGCAAGATCGGTTGGGAAAGGATAGATTCAAAGGGAGCGAAGGGTTCTTTTAGGTTAAACACAATGGTTTCTGGGTCAGGTTTTTGGATATCTACATCGGCGATGGTCATGTCAAAATCTTGACTGGTAAAGGGTAAACCATCGGACCAATGGAGATCAGTTTTTAATGTAATGGTGTAGGTTTTACCACCATTATCAACAGACACACTTTTGGCAGCGTCGAGTTGAGATTCTCCGGTTTGGTCCATGCTGGTTAAGCCCCGAGAAATTTTTTGTTGGATATCAAGCGGAATTTGTGCCAAGGTGTATGATCCGACCCGACCAACATGTACGGTATGACTGACAGGTAAGGCGCTGATAATACGGTCACTGTATAGGGCTAATACAATTCCAATGACGCTACCAATGGTGAGCCCGAGGGCGTATTTTTTTATAAATACAGAAGCCGTCCAATACCAGATGCGAATTTTTTTCAACATGGTTTCGTTTTAAAAAAGCTTGTTAAAACAACTGTGCGAGTGAAATACCAGTGTAGATGACTGCAGTAATGATGGTTAAGGTGAAGATACCTTTTTCTATACCACGGCGCGTGTGGTATGAACCACCGCCAAACGCACTCCCCAATCCTCCACCTTGGCTTTGAGGAAAGATAAGAACAACCAACAAAATACTGAAAATGATTTGAGCAAGTAGAAGAATAGTCATGGGGTTATTGTATCATGGGACGCATGGATTTTTTAGGAGTTTACCACACTGCGGACGAGGTTACCGATGAGACTAATGACAAAAGAACAGAGAATGTAAGACCAGATAAGGGTGACCTGAATGGGCATTGCAGTCCAGGTGAGGGTGAAGGGAATGACATTAAAGCCGGGGACGACAAGGGTGACAATAAACAAGAGTAATGCGTTCATAAATAAACCAGCGATACCCAGAGTAATGACATTGATGGGTAAGAGGATGAGTGCGAGAATGGGGCGGATAAAGGTGTTGGCGATGCCCAGCATGGTAGCGGCAATGAGAAGAACGGACAATTTGTGACCGTAATCAATACCAGGAAGTAATGCAGATCCAAGGGTGATTGCAATTGAGTTGATGAGAATGCCTCGCAGCGCCTGTTTCATGGTTTTATTATACCGTTCTTAGATTGACAACAGTATACAAAAATGTAAGAATATTAGTGGGAATGAAGTATTTCATTCGCAAGAGAGGGGGGAAACCCCTTTTTTTGTAGCTACGGAAAAACGCGTATTGATTGAATTTTGTTTTCGAATGATTCAGCTTTGATAAAATGATCACTTCTTATATTGTGGTCGGGGATTTTATAATCGTAGAGTGGATATGTAATGAGGTCGGCTAATTGTATTCCCATATGATTTTGTGACTTTCTAATGATCATTAAGTCGATAATATATTGCCGTATTTCTTTTCCCGACAATGAGCCGGCCCCCGATTTTTGATATGAATAAAAGGCATTAAGAAGATGTTGGTCTTCAGCCTCTCCCCTTGCTTCAGAAATGATAATTCCCCTCTTCTTTCTAGAAGACAAGTATTTGTAATAATCTGCAATGAGGTATTTTAATGCAATTTCATAGAGGTTAATTTTTGAAGGGGTGGTTGGTTTACATATATTGGGCCTAATTTTATTTACTTCGGAAAGTCGTTGGTTTTTGAATATGCCATGTTTGAGAGCGAGTTGTTGTTTATCAATAAAAGAAGCGAATACTTTAAATTTCGTTTCAGTTACAAAATTATTAAGTAAATCAATTATGCTGTTTCGTCTTGATGGATCAGCACCTAAGAAAGCGAAATTATCTTTGTTATTTAGTATTTCAACGTAATGAAACGGCTTTATTATCTCGTTGTGAAAGCACTTTTGCTGTATTCGTCTTCCTTGTTGATTTAATTCCGGTAGTTCTGATCCAGGAATATTTACACCACAAAGTCCAAAATATCTTCTGTTTGTAATTCTTTTAATTTCATTTTTTGTTAATCCAGTCAGCTCCTTTAAATTTGGAGAATCTCTTTCATCGATGCACAGAAAATCAAAGGAAGTTTTCATATTTTGAATAGCGAATGATTACTAATTAATTATACTGTTATTAATTGTTGTGTATACGTATATACAAATCATCTATTCAAACATTTTCTTCTGATTTTTTTGGTGGTGGAGGCGGCGGGAAAAGCGATGAGCTTCATCGCGCATGGTGATAATGAGCTGTCCGGCCGGATGATTTGGGCTGAGGACAACTGAGGTAATCGTGGAAGGATTTGTTTTTACGGGTATGAGTAAACGGTCTGGTTGCTTGGCGATACCAACTACAGGAATAGACCAACTGAGTATTTGGCTGACAGCTTTTATTTGTGGTTTGCCACCATCTACTACGATCAGGTCAGGAATCCCCCACTCTGGATGTTGTTGGCGGCGAATGATGGCTTCTTTGAGCATGCCGACATCATTGGGAGTATGTAATGTCTTGATACTAAAATGACGATATTGGTCATGGTTTGCGTTGCCGCGGGTGGCTACTACCATGGAGACGGCGGCAGATGTGCCTTGCAGGTTGGCAACATCGTATGTTTCGATCCGGTCAAGTTTGGGACAGGTTAATCCGTGTTCTTTCAGGAGGCGCATCAGCTCTTTGGTTCGGTGAATACCATTATCCTGGGTAATATTGGGAAGGGGCTGTTCGAGATTTTTACTACGATACCGATTGACGACATAGGTGATGGCATCAATTTTTTGTTTCAGCTTTGCCGCAATTTCATATGCTTGAGACTCGGAGGCTTGGGAAATTTTGGCCGTAAGGTCTTTGATAATGGAGTGGTGTTTTCCTTGTAAGAATAATTCCAAATTGGCAATATTTTGTTGATATTCTGCAGGAGAAATTGTGTGATTACAGGCTCCGGGACAGAGTCCAAGATGAACATAAAAACATTTTTTTAGTTGTTTTGTTTGTGGAGCGGTGCAGTAAGGGAAAATTTTGCGGGCAATTTTTAATACTTCTTTGACTTGAAATGAGGAAGAGAACGGGCCAAAACTGCGACGGATGGGATAGCTTTGGCGTTCTGATTTTCTGACAGCGAGGACTCGGGGATACGTTTCCTTGGTAGTAATAATGTACAGTGGTGATCGATCGTCTTTAAGCAGGATATTGAAGTGTGGTTGATACAACTGAATCAGTTCTGCTTCGGTGAGTAGAGCAGTCCATTCACTGTCAAGGATTGTATATTTAACTGCGGCAGCTGATTGAACGAGCTGGTTGGTCTTGGGAGAAAGGTGTTTGAGGTGGCTATAGCTACGAAGTCGATTGTTGAGATTTTTGGCTTTACCCACATAAATAACGTTACCGGCGGCGTCGAGAAACCAGTACACGCCTGGTTGTGACGGCAAGGACACCGGAGACTGCGACCACAACGCCGGCGAGGGTAAACTTGGAGGAGAGGTTGAGAGGAGGCTCGCTGACATTGATTGTGTGTTGGTTGATGGTAAGGGTGATTTGTCCATGATTTTGTGGCAGATGTAGAGGGATTATAACCTGCCCGCCCAAGGGAAGTCGATCGATGGTTGTCTCCTGCTTGAATGTATCAGCAGTAACCGTTATGGGTTGATGGTAGATTGAAGCGATGCCGACATTTTTAATAACCAGTTTAGCTGGAGAAAGAAATGATGGAGTGACTTCGGCAAGTACATGGGGAGAGGCTGGGGTAAACGGATCGATATCGGTAACGGTAATTTCCGGAGCTGGACTGTCTTTGGCGATGTAAAATCCTGCCGGATAAGGAGTAGTGTCTGACATGCCATTGATAGCCAGCACGATGTGGTTGATATCATTGACGGGCGCAAACGCACGACTGCCGGTCGTTTTTGTCCACGTAGGGTCAACGGAGATCCAGGTTTTTTCGGTTGTGTCGTAGTAATCCGCCCATGCATGTAATTTGTTTTGAAAAAGTGCATTAGGTCGGAGGGTTGATGGAAGTGTGGTTGTGATTCCCACCAGTCTCCGACTCATGATCCCTGCGGCTCGATAGAACGTGATCAGGCTATCGACATAGTCTTGCCCAGACAGTTCTGGTGCGGATGTAGAAATAGCTTTTCCACCAAGGCGTGAGTTTTGTGTATTTTTTTGGTCACTATAATTCGAGTCAGTCATGATGGCATCAAAAATTGCTGTGGGAGTTTTTAATTCATTAGCTCGTTTTTTTATCGCATTGTCAGTTGTTGGCCAGTATGGTTGTGAAGCAGTGTATTCCCGGATGGGTGAAAGTTGGACGGAAAACCCGTTTGAATGTGAAGATAGAATTCCGTTGGCTTGAACCGTAATTTGACGTTGTTCTTTGGGCTCCAATTTAAAGGTAGCAATGGGATTGCCGTCATTGTCAGTGGCTAGGTTGATGGGTTTGGGATCAATTTTAGAAAAAGAGAATAGTTGGTGGTCAGTGTCAGGAGGTAAGGTAATTTGAGTTTCGATGGGGGTCATATTGGTATTTTCTAGAATGTAGTTGAGGTTCATGGTGATGTATCGGGTGTCCCGGCAGTGAAGTGTTAGTGATGACTGCGGGGTTAGCCCATCAAAATAAAAAGAAACAATCCCATCTTGTATGTCCGTGCGCGTGGCGACAGGCTCAGTGATTGGAGAGGGACAATTGGTAGAAGGGAGAACTATTTGTGCACTGATAGAGGCTTGGAGGTCGTTGATTCCGAGTGGAGGAATGAGAATTTCGGTGGTAGCACCGCTGCTGAGAATGAGGCTGGGATCTTGGTAGTTGAGGCGGTAGGTCTGAGTCTTTCCCAACCCCACAATAGGTTTGGGGAAAGTGAATGAGACTTCGGTCCCTTGGCTGGTAGAGTTTTGGGTTGGATTAAGCGTGAGACCAGACATACCAATTAATTTAAGATCGGTGAGTTTTGGTGAGCGGAGCAAAACACTGTAGCTGGTAGGATACCGGGCAGCGGTATTGTTGGTAATGGTGATAGTGT